>CAIOLF010000023.1 GCA_903859075.1 Candidatus Buchananbacteria bacterium | reverse complement strand
GGTCCAGGTTTGACCGTCGGGACAATCGTCATGTTCGCCTATGCCAGCGCACGAACTTCCGGTCCAGGTTTGACCGTCGGGACAATCGTCATGTTCGCCCATACCAGCGCACGAACTTCCGGTCCAGGTCTCATCGGCGGGACAATTACAAGTAGATCCTATATCACAAACGCACGCTTCTCCTTCTTGATGATAATCTGTATTGCACGTGCATCCCGGACTGCTATCGGGTTGGGGAGCTTCAGGATGTGAATTGGCAACGCACTTACAAGGATTCGGCGAACCCGGGAGAATGCATAACAAACCGCCATCGCACTGCTCATCGGCCTGCAGGCTCATATTGCCGCAGACATTCGTTTCCGGCGGATTTACTGGCGGCAATGACGGTCCAACGCAGTCAGCGGGGCAATTATAACTGTTTTCTCCAAAATCAGCGTCACAATGTCCATCCCCGCATGGCGGCAAATTCAGACAAATCGTAGAGGTCATAAAATACTCAAACGGGCTGGCGCGCAGGAAATCAACCTTGGTCCAAACCGGCTGCCACTTGGTGTTGCCGGCGCTGGTATCAAATTCCGATCTGGCGGAAAGCCGGGGTATTAAGTTCTGGTCCGTATATTGATAAACATAGGCGTCGCTGGGGCACCACATCATTTTGGTCTGCTCATTCCAGCAAGTAATGGGATTATAAGGGCTGGCGCAGCCGAAGAATTTGTTAACCGGATCCGCCGGCAGAGCCGTACCCAGAGAATTGCCGAGATTGGACAGCCAGGACGGCCAGACGCTGAACGATTTGCCGATGAGATAAGTGCCGCTCTTGAGATTGGGGTAGAATTTGCCGCAGACGCCGCCGCCGTAGCACTGATTGCTGTCGGCGCAAAGGCGCAGAAAATCATTGCTGCAGCGGGCTTGATTATAATATTTAACAATCAAAGCATTGATGTCTTGGATATCGGCCAGGCGGCGGGCGTCGCGCGCCAGCTTGGCGCGATCGGAATTGCAGAAATAGGCGGTGCTGGTAGAAAATCTCTGGCAAGAGGCGTCATCGGCGCAATAATAACCGGGGTTTATTCCGCTACCAAAATCCGCGGTGCAAAGGCCATTAATATCTGAACTGGCGATTCCCCGGTTGAATTCCCAATTGCTTACCATCTGGCTGAAAATATTACCCGCTTCCGTGCCGACGTCCTGATCATAAGACATAATATACATATTCGTGTAAATCTTTTGCGTGGTCGTCTCAACGTTGACGGCATTGATATAGGCCGTACGCCCTTCAATGATTCCTTGATAACCGCCGGCCTCTACCGCCTTGGGATTGCCTTGGCGCTCTTTAGTAAACTTGGTCTGATACCAATAGAGAGGAGAGTAATGGTTGCCATTGGAGACCACTTTAATGCCTAAGCCGATATTGCCGCCGGCGGCGGTGGTCGTGCCAAAGAAAAATTCCTTGATATTGATATCGCAATTATTGTTGAAATAATTTTCCTCTGTGAAAGTCGTGCCGGCACTATCATCGCTGCTATAGGCGCGCTGCCCGTCGAAGAGCACTACCTTATTGGGAGAAGATACCCTATCGGAATAGCCGATTTTCGGACGGAAATTCGCCGGCAGGCCGGTCGGGGCATTCAAGCTCCAACTTGCTCCATTATCAGCACTTACGTATCTCACGCCCGCGGAGTTCCAAATTTCCTGCTTACCAGAATTATTATTGTAATAACCGACAATCGGAGAATAGCTGGCCGGCAAACCGGCATGGGAAGCGGAGAAATAAGAAATATTACTGTCTGCTTTAAGCGCACTTCCAGTCCCACGGTAGAGATCGTGGCCGGACCATAGATAGATCGCGTTATTCCCATAATCATAATAACCGACGGTGGGAGTAAAGCCGTTGGGCAGGCCGACATTTGGGGTATTGTGCCGGCTGTCATTGCTAGCATACCAGACCACGCAATTGCCTTCAGCGCCGCAATTTTCTTCCCGGCCGACATAGAGACGGCCGCCGGCATCCCACAAATTAATCCGGCCGTAAGTCGTGGACGCGGTCGTGGACGCCCCGTAAGCATGGTAATAACCGACTGCCGGACGGAAGTTGCCGGGCAATCCGTGAGCGGCCTCCACTCCCATCGGCAGCTTTTGCCAGACAGCCGGGACAGTCGTAGAGCTATAGGAGTAAATATTGCCCTGGCCGTCCCAAAGATTTATCTGGCCATAGCCGAAATAATGATGATAACCGAGCCGAGGAATAAAGTCGGACGGCAGATTCGGACAGGCCTCAAAGGCGGTGTTGCCTTTTTTAATAACTACACCGGTAGAAGTCGGCAAGGCCGGCAGATCGTCAGCCACGTACAATTGGCAAGCGGCCCCCTCTCCCGGACAATCGGCTGATTTGCCGCAGACCTTTCCATCATTTGCTCCGCCGACGCAGTGATCCAAATCACCGGCGTCGCGGCAATAGTAGGTGATAAAATTGGTATTGAAACATTTGGTCTGGGAATTTG
>CAIOLF010000022.1 GCA_903859075.1 Candidatus Buchananbacteria bacterium | reverse complement strand
GCGACGGCGAAACGCCGCTGATTGATGATGCCGTAATGAGCGTGCCCAGCCAAATATTGTCATTGCCTAAAAGTGGTGCTGTGCTTAAGACAGTGGCACTGCAAGCGACGGAAGTATATAGTTTAATCCCCTCTACTCCGGCAAGTTGCTGGAAAATAGAGACGGCCAGCGGCGCCTTGCACTGATGATCCTGAAAATTTATTTCCACTTTATGTCCGTTAACACCGCCGTTACTATTTATTTCATCCATGGCTATCTGTGCCACTTTTTGCGCCGGATCGCCATACATCGCCAGACCGCCGGTCAGGGGAAAGAGCGCGCCGATTTTTATTGGTTCTCTCGTTGCTTGCTGCTGATTTGCTGAATTCTGGACTCCACACCCTGCCAGAGCCGCGACGGAGAGCGTCAGCACGGCGATGATTGCGATTTTTCGCATAATTTTTAATGATTACTAAATTATATGTTAATTATATCTTATTTATTATATTTTGAAAAAACATTGCCGCGCTCGGTCATTAAGAATATTTCCTTAGAAGTATCTCCATTGCTATCAAAGCTAATCATTCCTGTGGCGCCATCGTAATTTTTAATTTTATATAATTCATTCTTGATGCAGTCATTGGGCAGATCAGTGCACTTCCCTATCGCCTTGGAGAGCATCATCAAGCCGTCATAGGCCAGCGCTGAATTATATTCCGATTCCTTATTATACATTCTTTTAAAATCTTGCTGATAATTTTTAGTAGTTGAGCTATTGGAGCTGGGATCAAAAAATTGCGAAAAAATTATGCCATCCATTGCCTCTCTAGCCACATCCAATACTTTGGGATCTCCGGAATAATAAAAGCCAAACCATTGCGTAAAAATTTTCATCTCACGCGCCTGTTTTAGCAGATTGCCCTCGGAGACGGCAAAACTGGAATCCACTATGGCCGCCGGATTCTTTTGTTTGACTTTGCCCAGAATGGTCCGAAAATCGGTTTCACCGTAATTATGCGTCTCATTAAGTACTATCTCCCCGCCCAGGCTGTTGAATTTTTTTATGAATTCTGGAATCGGCCCTTGAGTGCCTTCGGAATTTTCTACGATGACAGCGATTTTCTTATAGCCCAAATTATAGATTGACTGGGCTAAAAAATCTGCCTCTTCATCGGTGTTAACGCTGTGGCGGAAAACATAATCACCGGCCGAGGAAATTTTCGGCGAGGCGCTGCCGATATTGAACAAAATATTTTTATCGGCTTCAGATAACGGTGCTACCGCCAGAGTTACTCCACTAAGACTGCTGAAAAATAATTTGACGTTTTGTGTCTGCGCCAGATTCTGATAGGCGCTGACGCCTTTAGCCGTATCGCCGGCGCTGTCCTCATAGACCATTTCCGCCTTTCTGCCGTTAATGCCGTTGCCGAAATTAATTTTAGCGGCGGCCAAATCGATCCCCTCTCTTATATATTGTCCTAAATAGGAATTATTGCCGGTCAAAGGCAAAATTGTTCCGATTTTTATCGGTTCTGCCACAACGGTACCGGTTTGATTGCCGCAACCGGATAAAGCCATGCCGAATATTGCCAGCATAGCCATGATCAAAATTTTATCCAAAAATTTCAATTGCATATTTGCTAAAATCTAATCTCCCAGATACGCCTCCAAAACCTGCTTGTTATTTTTGATATTAGCCGGCGTGCCTTCGGCGATCACTTGCCCGGCATCCATCACCACGATGCGATTGGCAACGCTGAAAGTGAAATTCATGTCGTGTTCAATGAGCAATACCGTCTCCCCCGCCTTCTCCAGATCCTTGAGAATTTTAATAATTTTCTCACGCAACTTAGGATTGACTCCGGCGACCGGCTCGTCCAAGATCAATAAACGATGAGGATTAATTATCGCCCGCGCTAGCTCTACCAGCCGCTTCTGGCCATAGCTCAGCTCGCCGCACAGATGTTGCGGCGATTTTTCTAATCCTACTTTATTCAGCGCTTCTTTTATCTTTTGTTTCTTCTCTTTACTGATTCTATTCAGTCCCAATAAATTTTTGACAAATTTCATATCTTCATTATCAATGGCGATTGACATATTTTCCTCGATGCTTAGATTATCAAACAGATGCGCCTGCTGAAAAACGCGAGATAAGCCGAGGTTGGAAATCTTATGGGGTGAGAGGTTAGTGATGTTTTTGTCACCCAAAAAAATCCGGCCGCTGTCGCATTTTAAAATTCCAGAGATAAGATTAAAAATCGTGGTCTTGCCGGAGCCGTTGGGGCCGATGAGCGCCGTGATTTTTTTCGGGGCAATGGCAAAACTGCAGCCGTCAACGGCCTTGATTCCGCCGAAATATTTTTTTACTTTTTCCAGTTTGAGCATAATTATTCTAATTTAACCTTGCCAAAAAATCCCCGTGGCCGGAAGATCAAAATCAACAGCAGGATCAGCGCGTAAATAATCTGCCGCGCCGGGCCGATGATTGACGACGGAAAACCGATGAACCGCAACGGTTCGGGGATTAGCGTCAAGATGATGGCGGCGAGCAGTGTTCCTTCAAGCGACGCCAGGCCGCCGATAATGACGATGGCGAGCACAGGAATCAATTGCATGATAGTAAACGATGAGGGATCGATGAAAGTGATGTAGTGCGCGTACAAGCTCCCGGCGATACCGGCAAAAAAAGCGGAGATAGCCAGTGAATAGCTCTTAAGTTTGAAAGTATTCTTTCCCAAAATTTCCGCCGCCAGTTCATCGTCCCTGGCCGCCTGCAAGGCCTTGCCGAAGGGCGATCGCGCGATCTGTTTGATAATCAAATAACTGATAATGGCGATAGTGATGGTTAAAAATAAAAAATGCAGGTTATCGCTGAAACTGATGCCAAAAAGCACCGGTTTGGGAATGCCCGGCAAACCGAGCGGCCCGCGGGTGAGGTCGGTCCAATTGAGTGTGACGGCATAGACCACAAAAGTAAACCCGAGCGTGGCGAGCGCCAGATAATCCCCTTTTAGTTTATTGGTCGGAATGGCGAGCAGAAATCCGAACAGCATCGCCACGAGGCCAGCAAGGATTATACAGATCCAGAATGGCACGCCGGCCAGCGCGAGCAAAGCCGATACATAGGCGCCGATGGCGTAAAAAGCCACGTGGCCGAGATTGAGGAGTCCCGAGTAGCCCATGGCCAATTGCAAAGATAGCGACAAAATCATGTAGATGCCAATAAGGATGAGAAGATGAATGATGTAAGCGGAAAACATAGATTAACTTTTCTTAATTCCCAAAATCCCCTGCGAACGGAAAAGTAGGAAGATGAATAAGATGACAAAGGCGATGGCGTCTTTGTATCCCGAGGGCAGATACCAGATGCCGAAATTTTCCGCCGCGCCGAGCAGGAATGATCCCAGTACCGCTCCCGGCACGCTGCCGATGCCGCCGATAATAGCCGCCGTAAATCCCTTGATCACCAGATTGGTGCCCATGGTCGGCTCCAGATTCTGTTCCAGCCCGATGAGGATGCCGCCGATGCCGGCAATGGCCGAACCGATGATGAAGCTCCAGGAATGGATCCGCTCCGCCGAGATGCCGACAATTTCGGCCACCTCGGTATTATCCGCCACCGCGCGCATGGCTTTGCCAATTCTGGTTTTTTTCATCAGCAAGAACAGCAAGATGAAAAGAATAACCGAGACGATGACGATCACAATCTGCAGCGGCGTGATAATGGCGCCGAAAAATTCCAAACCCTCGGCGGTCTGGATGAAATCAATGGTCTTGACATCGGCGCCGAAAAACATCAGGATAAGCGACTCCAAAATTATCAACGTCGCAAAACCGGCGATAAGCAATATCACTGAGCTGGATTTCTTGCGCCGCAGCGGCCGGTAAACCAACACGTTTATCAGCCAGCCAAGAAAAGCGCCAAAAATTATCGCCAGTATCACAGCCAGCCAAAAATTCAATCCCCAGATCGAAAATAATAAATACGCGATATAGGCCGAGAAAGCCACCACCGCGCCATGGGCGAAGTGCACGAATTTACAAGTGGAATAAATCAACGAAAAGCCTGAGGCCACCAAGGCATAGATGGCGCCGGCAATCAAGCTGTTGATTAAAAGCTGGAGAAACATTTATTTTGTTTTCTTAAATTTTTCTCTTAACACCATCCAAGTGAATTTCATCGTGGCATTATAAATCCGGCCGACGCGCCGTGGCATGACAATTAAGCGGTACAGCCATTCCAAGCCGGCTTCACGCATCCAGGCGGGTGGGCGTTTCACCTTGCCGGTGAGATAATCAAAAGTTCCGCCAATGCCAATCCCTACCTTCACGCTAGGCATTAACGGCAAATTATCTTTGATCCAATTTTCTTGCTTTACTTGGCCGAAAGCGACCAGGATGATATTGGCGTCACTGTCATTGATCCTCTTTATAATATTGTCATGATCTTCCAGAATCCACGACTCCTTTACTTTATTTAACCTACCACCGGACTCTGCCCCGACAATGTTTCTTGGATATTTTTTTCGTAACTCGGCTGCTACGCCTTCAGCGCCGCCGAGTAAAAATATTTTATTATCGCCAGCTTTTGATTTTAATAATTCTTGCACCAGATCGACTCCGGTCACGCGCGGAATAATTTCTCCGTACAAAAATCGCGCCGCCCATTGCAAACCGGCGCCATCGCAAGTGGCGATTGTCGCCGAGTTCAATGCCTTGGCAAAACCTTGATTTTTTTGGGCTTCGACGATGAATTCCGGATTAATAGTGACGATCAAATGCTGGCTCTCCCCCGCTATCAACTCGCTAATCTTGTCCAACACTTCCGGCAGACTGATCTTATCAATGTTGACCCCTAATATTTTCAATCTCATAATTTTAATGATTAACAGCTGACAGCCGGCATAAATAATTCTGCCAATAACTGAATTATTACTTCGTAATTCTTAATTCATAATTCTCAATTTAACAAAGATATTATACCAAATTTAAGTGATTTTTGCAATTTATATTTGACTTTAAATGCAATCCCCATTATAATGCAATCGGCTGTCATCTATGCTATGCATATCTCAGCCAAAGTGGGGGGCGATAGACGGCTATCAGCTGAGAAAATCTCCTCTCGTCCAAGATTCCTCCCCTCCTCGGGGTTCGGATAGCCATCTCCCACGGGAGATAGCCACTTCGGCGGATTTTCCGCCGGACTGCACTTACTGCTCCCCAGTTGGAGCTGACTGTTTAGCGGTAAATCGTTACGGTTTTAGTCTAGAGCGTTCTCGCCTGACAACAAGTCGTGCCGTGGGCCACGCTCTGACATCGCATAAAAACCTGCGATTATCCGCCTCTCTCTTGACTGAGAGACCTCCGCTGGCGAATCGAAATTCGCACAAATTTTCGTCAGCACCTAATGACCAGGGGACTTGCCGCGACAGGTCCTCTTTTTTATTGGCCCAAGCAATGTTATAATTTAAAAAAATATATGCAAGAGGCAAAATTTTATCAAAAATTAGAAAATAATCGGACCAGCTGCCAATTATGTAACCATTACTGCCAAATAGCGTCTAATAATAATGGGATCTGCCGCGCTCGTAAAAATATTGATGGTCGGTTATTTTCTTTAAATTACGGTAAAATTATTGCTGAGCATATTGATCCCATAGAAAAAAAGCCGCTTTATCATTTCCTGCCCGGCACGCTCACCTATTCTATCGCCTGCGCCGGCTGCAATTTCCACTGCCTTAATTGCCAGAATTCCGACATCTCTCAATTGACGCCAAAACTAATAAACACGATTGATGCTCTGCCGGAAATATCACCCGAGGAAATTATCGAGCGGGTGCTGGCGGCCGGCTGCCCTTCAATCGCTTATACCTACACCGAACCGACGATTTTTGCTGAATTCGCCCTCTCCTGCATGAAACTGGCACGCCATCACGGATTAGCCAATGTCTGGGTCAGCAATGGCTATATGTCCCCGGCTTGCCTGGAAGCTATCGCGCCCTGCTTGGACGCCATAAATATCGACTTAAAATCATTTAATAAAGAAACTTACCAAAAAATCTGCGGCGCCAAGCTGGAGCCGATTCTCGACAATTTGCTTTGGCTGAAAAATAAAAATATCCATCTGGAAGTGACGACTTTGATAATGCCCGGCATCAACGACTCGGAAGCAGAACTTAGCGCTATCGCCAAATTTATAAGCAATAAATTGGGAGCCGCTACCCCCTGGCACGTCAGCGCTTTTTATCCGACGTATAAATTATCAAATCTGCCGGCGACCGCCAGAGAAACTATTTTACAGGCCGTGGAAATTGGAAAAAAGGCAGGATTGGAACATGTGCATGGAGGAAATATTTAAGTTGCTCTCCGCTTCTCCTTGTGCTATAATACCAACGTAAAAAATAACTAAGATAACTCATGAAATCGCAAAAAATATTATTTATTATTTTTATTATTTCCCTGGCGCTTTTAGCTTTCGGGGCTAGCCGAGCGCATGCCGCCGAGTTTGATCCGTCCTATATCGTCTCTGATTCGGAAATTACAGATTATAACAGCATGGGTCTCGGCGATATTCAAAAATTCCTCAGTCATCGCCAGGGTACCCTGATAAATTACTTATCAGAAGACAAGGAGGGCATGCTCAAAACTGCCGCCCAGACATTTTTTGAATCCGCTCAGCATTGGCTGATTAATCCCAAATATCTGCTGCTTTTGGTGCAAAAAGAACAAAGTTTGCTGGATGACCCCTCGCCTTCTCCGGGCCAATACGATCGCGCCACCGGCTACGGCTGTCCCGATTCCGGCGGCTGCGATGACCGCTGGAAAGGATTTTACCGCCAAGTCAATTCCGCCGCGGCGCAGACGCGCTATTACATGGATAACATCAATGAATTCAATTATCAGCCGAATAAAACTTACACCATCGATGATCAGCAAGTGACCATAAAAAACACCGCTACGGCCGGACTTTATAATTACACGCCGCACCTGCACGGCAACCTCAATCTCTGGAATCTTTGGAATAATTATTTCAGCCGCAAATGGCCGGATGGCACTCTGATCCAAGCCGATGACGATATTAAAACCTACTTAATTGAAAATGGCAAACGCCGCGAAATTATCTCCAAAGCGGTCTTTGCCTCGCGCTTCGATCCCAAGAAAATCGTCCAAATCAGCCAGACGGACATCAACACTTATGAGGAAGGCGCGCCTATAAAATATCTCAACTATTCCCTGCTGCAAGACAACCGGGGCGATATCTTCATGATTATTGATGATCTGAAAAGAAAATTTGAAACCTCGACGCTGATGAAAAAATTCGGCTTTAACGGCGACGATGTCATCAATGTCAGCGACAGCGAACTGGCTCAGTATGGCGATGGCAATCCCATCAGTGAGTATTCTTTTTATCCGACCGGCATTCTCACCCAAGATCCCAAGACCAAAGCTTTATATCAAGTGCTGAGCGGCGGCAAACGCCCGATCATTAACCAAGAAATACTCAAAGCCAACTTTCCCAATCAGCCGATCAAAAAACTCACCTCGGCCGAGCTGGATAAATATTTGACCGGCGATCCGGTTACCCTGCCGGACGGCTGGCTGGTCAAGGCCAAAAAAGACAGCGCCGTCTACGTCATCTCTAAAGGCAAGCGCTTGCCGATTTTCAGCTCGGAAATCTTTACCAAGATGAAATACAATTGGAAGAATGTCAAGACAATTTCTAATGAAACGCTAGCCGTCCATCCGCTGGGGCAGACAATTATCGGCGACTGGTAATTATCAGCTTTTAGCTTTTAGCTGTCAGCTTTTAGCTTTAAAAAATTAATACTCACAATATGTCACTCGTTTTCGCGGCCATCACGCCGCATCCGCCAATCCTGATTCCGGAAATCGGCAAAGAAAACTTCAGCCAGGTAGCAAAAACCAAGGAAGCCATGGAGGAGCTGGAGCAAAATCTTTATGCCGCCAAGCCGGATATCATCGTGATTATTTCACCGCACGGCGAGATAGCGGCTGATGCTTTTACTATCAATCTATCAGATCACTATCGCATAAATTTCGAAAATTTCGGAAATTTTTCGGTCAAGCTTGATTTCCGCGGCGAGACAGTGCTAATGGCCGCCGCTAAAGAAGGCCTAAGCCAAAAAATACCCGTGAGCGTAGTCTCCAATCCCAACTTAGACCACGGTGCCGGCGTGCCGCTTTATTATCTGGCTCGCCACTTGCCTGACATTTCTCTGGCGCCCATTTATTTTTCTTTCTTGGATAATCTCAGTCATTTTGAATTCGGCAAGGGCCTGAAAGAAGCCATCTACAGCTCAAATAAACGGATTGCCGTGGTTGCTTCCGGCGACCTGAGCCATTGCCTGTCCAAAAACGCTCCCGCCCCGTTCAATCCGGCGGGCAAAAAATTCGACGAAAAAATAACCCAGCTATTAGAACAAGGCGACTCAAGATCAATCGTCAACTTAGATCAGCAATTGATTCAAAATGCCGCTGAGTGCGGCTTGCGGTCAATCCTGATTCTCTTAGGAGTCTTAAATGGAGTCAACTATTCAACCGAGATTCTCAGTTATGAGGCGCCCTTCGGCGTCGGTTATTTAGTCGCCAACTTCAAACTTAATTAATTTTTGTCTTTTCTATCTTTTAAAAATCCCGCCAGTGGCGGGATTTTTTATTTTTCAGGATGTTTCAGGCTGTCTATTACTTTAAAAAAATATTTCCATCTATCTCCTGTCTGGCATAATTCTTTGGTCTCATTGAGGCACTTCTCAATGAAATCCTTGCTGTTTTCTTTGCACAACTTAAAAACGGAATTACGCTTAAAATTAGGCACGCCCAATTCTTTAATGATACGCAAAGCCAAATCCTGCCAAGGATAAGCCGGCGGCTTTAGCGCCTGGCTTTTTTGGGAAAAAATATCGGCAATTGGCTGCGGTCCTTGATTAATTCGCATATTTGGGCTATAATGGAATAATTTATAATTTTATGTTATATTAAATCCAGAAAAAAATCAAAAGATGCTGAAAATACTTACCAATCCCGATCCCATCTTACGGCGCAAATCGCAGCCGGTTGCCGACGTGTCCGCCAAAGAAATCCAGGAACTAATCCCGCAGATGATGGAGATAATGCTAAGAAAGGACGGCGTTGGATTGGCGGCCCCGCAAGTCGGAAAAAATATTCGCCTGATTGTCATACATCTAAAAGATGAGACATTGGCGCTTATAAATCCCAAGATTATCAAAAAATCGATTGTTAAAGAATGGGGCGAAGAGGGATGCCTATCAGTGCCGGGACAATACGGCGAAGTAAAGCGTTGTAAAAAGATTACTGTTAAATATCTCGATGCCAAGGGCAAGCCGCACCAGGTCATTGCCGAAGGATTATTTGCCCGCGTCGTCCAGCATGAAAACGACCATCTTGATGGCATTCTGTTTATCGATAAAGCCAGGAATATAACGGAAATTGAGTAATAAGCAGCGCATGGAAAATAAAAACAAAAAAATTAGAATAATCTTCGCCGGTACGCCAGATTTTGCCGTACCGTATTTTAATGCGCTCATTGGCGATGCCGATTTTGAAATTGCCGGCGTTATTACTCAGCCGGATAAGCCCTCGGGACGAAAACAAGAATTGACGCCTTCCCCGGTCAAACTGGCGGCCAAGGCCGAGGACATAAAAATTTTTCAGCCGGAAAAATTAAAAGATAATCAAGAAATAATCGCTGAGATAAAAAAACTAAATACTGACTTACTTGTTGTCGTCGCCTATGGACTGATTATTCCCAAAAGTATATTAGATTTGTTTCCCCGAGGCGCGATAAATGTCCATCCTTCGCTATTGCCGAAATACCGCGGCGCCTCCCCTATCCAAAGCGCTATTTTAAACGGGGAAAAGACCACCGGCATCAGCATCATGCTGATGGATGAAAAAATGGATCATGGATCGCTGCTGGCGCGGCGAGAAGCGCCGCTTGCCGGCGAAGAAACCAATGAATCGCTCCATTATCAACTGGCCAAGCTGGGCGCTCCACTGCTGATTGAAACGATAAAAAAATATCTGGTCGGAGAGATTACGCCGCGGGAGCAAAATCATGCCGAGGCGACATTTTGCAAAACTATTACCAAAGAAGACGCCCAAATAAATTGGCAATCGTCCGCTCAGGAAATAAAGCAAAAAATCTATGCTTTTTATCCTTGGCCGGCTACTTGGACGACTTGGAACGGCAAACGGATAAAAATATTTCCACCAGTTCAAGTCATTTCCGATGAGTCAGATATTAAGGTTGGCGAGATTTTTTTAAGCGCTAGCCAGCTGGCTATCAAAACCGGCTCTGGCGCTTTAATCATCAACAAACTGCAATTGGAAGGGAAAAAAGAAGTCTCATCTCAGGAATTTGCCAGAGGATATTCGGAGATTGTGGGAGCGGTATTAAAATAAAAAAACTAAATCGCCAACAGCACCAGCAAATATCCAATCCCCAGCGGATGATTAAGATAAGGAGTAAAAATATTTATAATCAACAAAGCAATAACACCAAGAATCCAGGCGGCATAAATTTTTTCTGTCTTAAACTGATTGGAGAGCTTCTTAAATATTCCGAAAATAAAAACCAAATAAGCCAGCAAACCCAAAATTCCAATCTTTAAAATAATATCCAAATACCCCCACTCAAAAGCCGAGGTCGTATACCAGCCATCAGGATTATCCGCTGTGCGATTGCGCGGATCACTGCTTTTATAAGTCACTTCTTTGGCAAAGCCCTGTCCCCAAGCGGGTGATTTTTTTATTTCCGACCACAGCGGCGGCAGCTGCGCTTGCCGACTGGAAGCCGCGCCCTGCGACTGGACGTCAGTAACGCGAGCAAAAATAATATTGATCTGCATACTACCCACCATGACATTTACAGCCAAATGCGCGGAGACAAGTAAAAGCGGCCAAATCATCATATAGCCAAAAATCCTTTTAAAGCCGGCTTTTTGCTTGAGTAAATAAATAAAATACAAGCCAGCGCAGACGACCAGGGCCAGCCAAAAACTGCGCGACTGTGAGATCAATATTACCAGAAAGTTCAGCCATAACAAGGGCCAAAGCCATGATCTAATCCTGGACTTAACGCCCATTCCGGAAAATAATAAAACTACTAAAATTATTACGGCCAAAAGATTATAAAAATGCGACTGGAAAAAAATCCGGAATAGATTATTAGAAATATGCGTTATCTCCCCCACGCGGGTATCGCGCAGCCACTTATAAACATGCTGGCCATTGACCGCGGCCAAACCGGAACAGAATAGATAAAATGCCGCTACCGTCTTGATGCTGGTCACTAAAGTCGCAGCTAAAAAAACCTTGACTGCCGCCTGCCAGTCTATTTTGACTGTCAAAAACAAGCCAATTAATCCAAAAAATAAATAAGCATTAATATCGCTAAAAATAGCGCCATACGGACGGTGATAAACAAAAATTGCCAACGCCAATCCCAATATTAAAAAAAATAATAAAATAATAAAATAAATGATCTGCCTTTGCTTCAGCCAAGACAGATCTTTTTTTCTAATGATATAAATCAGCCAGCCGATAAAAGCCGCCGCAAAAATTACTAGCCGCAATGACACTTTAAATCCGCCAATCTCGTCGGCCAGCAAATAGCCCAGGCCCCCGATAACCAATTCCAGCATGATCAAATAAGCGCCATAACGCGGATTAATAGCCGTGATAATCAAGGCAATTATGGCAATGATTGCCAGACAGGGCAGGGATATTGCCGGCCAAAAAAATGCCAGCAGTGAGGCCGCTTCCAGAGCCAAACAGCCGGCAAAAACCTTAAAATAAAATTGATCAAATAATTTGTTCATGGATTATATGCCGTTTTTACGGAAATATTTCCAGGCGCTCGTGAAAAAATTCCATTGGTTTTTAACCATCTGTTGCTGGCCGAAGCTCTGTCCGCCGTGATGAATTATCTTAGCGCCGGGGAAATACATGACTTTATAACCGGCATTCCAGACACGCTTGCAAAAATCAACCTCTTCAAACCAGACAAAAAAATCTTCGTCCAGCATGCCCGTCTTATTAAAGATCTCCTGCCTGACAAACATATAAGCGCCCATCACCTGATCAGCCGGCTGGGTTTTTTCATAATCAAAATCCGTGGCCAAATATTTTTGAATTGCTTTCAGTTTAGGAAATATTTTAGGAACTTTCAGAAACATCAAGAGCACCGGCCAAAAATGCGGGAACCTGCGGACTGACGGCTGCAGCGTTCCATTGCGATAAACCATTCTGCAACCCATAATGCCGCAGTCTTTATTTTCTTCCATGAATTTTACCGAATTAGCGAGCGTACCGGCAAAAATCTCCGTATCGGGATTTAAGAGCAGCACGTAATCGCCTGTCGCCCGCCTGATTCCCTGATTATTCGCCTTGGCAAAGCCGGCATTATCTTTATTTGGTGTAAAGTTTATTTCGGGAAAATCATTTTTCATCATCCAGGTGGTCCCGTCATCCGATGCGTTATCAATCACGAAAATCTCCAAATCAAAATCTTCGCCGTATTTGATCAGCGACTCCAAGCATTTTTTCAGCCAGTCCTTAACATTCCAAGAAACGATGACGATTGATATTTTCATATTTCTTCCCTAGTTATTTTCCTCCACTCCCCTTCTTGCAAATCGCCCAGCTCCAATTTGCCGATCCGGATGCGCTTAAGGTCGCTGACGCGATAACCCAGCCGGCCCAGCATCCGCCTGATCTGGCGATTAACCCCCTCTTTTAAAACCAACCCGATGATATTGCCTTTGCTGCCGCTGATTTTTACCGGCTGTAACTTTTTGCCATCGACTATCATTCCCCTGCTGATTATTTCCGCGTCTTGTCTTTCCAGCGGTTTGTCAATCGTCGCCTCATATTCCTTTTCCCAGCCGAATTTGGCGTGAGTCGATTGATAAGTCAGGTCGCCATCATCCGTCAAAATAATCAAGCCATGGGAATCCTTATCCAATCGCCCGACCGGATACAGCCGGCTATGGCGATTGACCAGCTGCAACACTGATTTGCCCTGGGAATTGCTGGCGCTAGAGATATAACCGACCGGCTTATTGAGAGCGATATAGGTGTGATCATTTTTTATTTTAACAACCTTGCCGGAGCACTCAATCCGATCTTTTAATTCATCCACTTGCGTTCCCAATTCTCTGACGACTGCGCCGTTGACTATGACTTTTCCGTCCGCAATCAAGCTGTCGGCCTTGCGGCGCGACGCCACCCCCGCAGACGCTAAAAATTTGTTTAGTCGCAACATATACTATGCCAAATTATGTTTTTTCTTGATTATCTCCCTAGCGGCTTTATATTTTTCCACGTTTTTATTTTTTATAAAAGGCAGCTTATACACGAATCCCGGCAACCAACTGCTCATCGTACCGCCGGTAATGGCCTTGAAAAGCACCTGATCGATCCAAATTCCGCCGCGGCCGTACTTTTCCCAAATAGTGAGCCACAAATCCCAATCTTGGAATTTTTTTAAGCTCGCGTCAAAACCCGGAAAACACTCCCGCCGAATAAGCGAGGTAGTCGTAATAAACGGCATCTGCCTCAATCTTTCGGCAGTAAAAGGATACAGGCGAAATTTTTTCCAGCCGAAACGGAAGGAACAATAGGCAAAAGCCGCTTCCTGATTCTTTTCCAATGCGGCCGCCATCTTTTGCAAGCAATCAGGATTCATAATAACATCAGAGTCGCAAAAAATCACCAATTCTCCAATGCTCTTGGCAAAACCGGCATTGCGCGCCACTGGCGCTCCCTGATTGGCTTGCTCGATCAATTTTATCTTATCCAAATAAGGTTTAAGGGCCGTTTCCAGATCGTCTGTCGAGCCGTCATTGACGATAATTATCTCAATATTCTTGTATGTCTGCGCCAGGACGCTATCCAAACAGCGGCTAATGACGCTGGCACGATTATAACAAGGGATTATTACGCTGATTTTCTTATCCATATTACTTTAATATTTCCTTTATCTTCTCCGCCTGAATTGCCCAATCAAACTCTCGCTTTACCCTTTCTTGTCCAGCGGTTGCCATTTTCTCCCACATATCCTTATCGCTCAATAGGCGGTAAATCGCTTTGGCAATTCCTTCCTGATCCTTGGGATCGGCCAAAATTCCGGTTTCTCCATCAAGCACCGCTTCGGCGCTGCCGCCTTGTTTGGAGGCGACTACCGGCGTCCGGCAGGCAGAAGCTTCCAAATAAGAAACACCCAGCCCCTCGGCAATCGCCGAGACGCCGACATAAACATGCGCCAGCTGATAATAAAATGCTTTGGCCTCATCGTTATTTTTTATCATGCCGGTAAAGATGACTTTATTTTCCAAATCCGCCTGATCGGCCAGCGCCTTGAGGTTTTCCAGTTCCGGACCATCGCCGGCAATGATATATTTAATATTGGGCAATAAATTCAAAAGCGCCGGCATTATTCTTATTATTGTTTCGTAATTCTTATCTTTTACTAATCGTCCCATGGATAAGATTACTAAATCATTAGATCCAATCCCTAAAGCATCTCTCTGAGCTTCAAAATCGTCTACCGGCTGATTAAGCTGCTGCCAATTCACACCGGGATAAACCACCTTTACTTTATCTGTATTGCCGGTCAGCTTGGCTATCTCCTGCGCCAAATAATTGCTATTGGTAACTATTGCTTGGCAATCGCGGTACACCCGTTTAAAAATAAATTTCTGCCAAAAATTATCCTTGATTTTTCTGATATCCGTTCCGTGGCCGAAAACATAGTAAGGCGCTTTCAGCCGGCTGCCAATCACATTAAGCGGATGAAAATGCCCAAAAATAAGATTGCTAGCTTTTTCTGTCGCCATGATCTCCTTGATTTCCGGCTGCAGTTTCAGCCAGCGCGGCGGCAGCTTGCCGCCAAAAAATTCCGTACGGTAGATATGGTAGGACTGAGTCAGATCAAACTCCTTATCCCCCGGCTGCTGCTGGCACAAGACGCTAACTTCCGACTGATCAAAATGCGACAATAGATTGAGATAATAATTCTCAATGCCGCCGATTTGTGGCGGGAAAAAATAAGTGACCAGTAATTTTTTATTATTGCTGGACATCGCTTTCTAGGCTAATTTTTTTAGTAAACATTTCTTTAATGAAACTTCTGGCGTTTTGGGGCGATACCAATTTTAGCAGATAAGCCAAAGCCAGATAAACCGCTACGCCGACAATAATAACGATGGTAAAATGTAAGTAGTGCTTCAGTAAGTCAACGACCAGATACATGACGGCGCAGCAGACAATAATTTTTGCCAGCGACAGCAAGAGAAATTTTTTATCATACTTCATTATTTTATTCACGACGATGATGCCCAAGATGAACAACAAGGCATAACTCAAAAGATTGGCAACGGCCGCGCCATTATAATTCCAGAGCGGAATAAAGATCAAATTAGCGGCAACATTAAACAAAGCAATAACGCCCAAATTTGCGGTATTGCGGGTCTGGCGGCTGCAGGCATTTAAAAGCGCCCCGATTGGGAAGCAGATGAAAATAAATAATAAGGACAACATCAGGATATTAAGAGGCGCAACCGCCGCGCCGTATTTAACCCCGAAGACCGGCCCGATTATCTTATCGGAAATAGCAATAATCCCGAAAGACAAGGGCATGGCCAGGATCATCAGCCAATACATGGACTTGGTGAAAAGCTGCGACAGATGTTCTTTGCTATGCGCGAAATAATTGGAAAAAGCCGGATAGAGGCTGGCGGAAAAAGCTAGGGCTACGAATTGCAAGGCAAAAGCCACCTTATAGGCGACGCTATAAATTCCCACCGAGTGATCGCCCGACAGCTTGGACAATAAGATCATGTCCATGGAGGAATAAATCCGCGAAAAAATCCCGGCGATGGCAAACGGCAAAGACCATTTGACGATAGTCAGAATCAGCTTCCGATCCAGAGCCAGACGCGGTGTTATCTGGAAACGGAACTTAAGCATCGAGCCGGAGAAAAGCAGATTAAACAGGCTGCCGAGCAGATAAACGCTAATTAAAACTACTAACCCCAAATGCAGATACAGGACTACCAGGCCAATTGCCAAAACGATCAGTTGGTTCATGACCACGCCGATGCTTTCAAATTTCAAATTTTGATGGCCTCGGATAACGCCATAAAAACTCAGGGTAAAAGAATCCATGATCATCACGACCGCCGAAACATAGACCAGAGACTTGGTTAGCGGCGGATAACCCATGAGATTGATAACTAAAATAACCAGGCCATAGATAAAAATCGCTATGATCGCTTTTAAGGCGTTGACGTTGGCAAGATATCGCGGCGCATTTTTTCTGTCTTTGGCCGTCTCTCTGATCAGAATCTGGGTCATGCCGACATCAAGCAAAATGGCAAAAATCGCCGTAAAGCTCAAGGCAAAAGAATATTTGCCCTGATCTTCCACCCCGATCATCCTGGCGACAAAGATAAAATAAACAAAAGACAGCACTTTCTGCGTTGCCAAGGCCAGAGTATAATAAACCGTATTTTTAGCCAAATTCCGCTCGCTCATAGTACCTCTATTATAGCTAAAAATAAAGAAAAATAAAAGGATTTTTACTAAAAAACCCCGCCAGAGTGGCGAGGTTGATAATTTTAACGTTTGGACCATTGCGGAGCGCGGCGGGCGCGGCGCAGTCCCGGCTTTTTTCTTTCCTTAACTCTCGGGTCTCTGGTCAGATAGCCCTCGGCTTTAAGCGACGGGCGCAATTCTTTATCCAGTATTTCCAAAGCCCTAGCGATGCCATGCCGGCAGGCCTCAGCCTGGGAATTCATGCCGCCGCCGCTGGTCTTGATATCCAAATCAATATTTTTATCATGATTAGTGAGCTTTAGAGGAGCCATTATTACTGTCTGTTCGACTTCCGTCGGAAAATATTCGCCGATCTTCTTGCCGTTTACCGTTATTTCGCCTTTGCCGCTCTTATATAAACGAACCTGAGCCACCGATGTTTTTCTGGCGCCCCGGGCGTAAATGTATTTATCTTTTTTTGCTGCCGTTGTCTTAGCGGCTGGTTTTTTTTCTTCCATAGTATTATTAAGCGGTTACCTTTAATCTTTTGATCATCCGGGAACGCAGCTTGTTCTTCGGCAACATGCCCATGACCGCGGTTTTAAGCACGGCCGCCGGATCAAGAACAAAAACATCTTTAACCTTCCGTCTCTTTAGGCCGCCCGGATAATTAGTATGCCAGATATATTCCTTCTGCTGCAATTTTTTGCCGGAAAATTTGATCTTGCTGGCATTGATCACTTCCACATTGGCGCCGGCGTCAATATTAGGGCGGAAAGTCGGCACATTCTTGCCGCGCAGCAAAATAGCTACCTGTGTCGCCAAACGCCCCAGGATTTTGCCAGCAGCATCGATTTGATGGGTTTTTCTTTCTATTGGTTCCATATTTGATTAATCGACTAATTCTATTACGGCCATCTCCGCGCCATCGCCGAGGCGGGTTGGCAGCTTAGTAATGCGGGTATAGCCGCCGTTTCTTTCCTTGAATTGGGGGCCATAGACCTCAAAAACTTTTTTAACCGCTTTATCGTCATATAACACCTGGAAAGCCTGGCGGCGATTATGTAAAATATCTTTTTTGCCTAAAGTAATCAACTTTTCCACCAACGGACGCAGCGCCTTGGTCTTAACTTTGGTGGTTTTTAATTTACCATGCAAAAAAAAGCTAGTCGCCAGATTCCGCATCAATGCTTCTCTAGGTTCTTTAGTTCTGCCTAAAGTTTTACCTTTCTTCTGATGTCTCATAAATATAGTGTCGCTAAATGCTAATTATTCCGCTTTCTTCGGCCGGCCGCGTTTTTTTGGCTTATCTTCCACGGCCTCATCCTCTTCTGCCGCCTCTCCTTCCGCTTCCGGCTTAATCTCTTCGACTGAAGGCATAATCTTTTCAACCGCGGCTACCGGCTCTTCAATATTTATCTCTTCTAGCTCGCGCTGGCCGCCTTCCATTACCCAGCTGAATTGATTGGTGAGAATTTCGGCCGCCTTTTTAACAGCTTCTTCCGGGGTGATCGTGCCATCAGTCTCAATATCAAAAACAATCTTATCATAATCGGTCTTTTGTCCGACACGGGTTGCTTCAACTTCAAAACCGACGCTGATTACCGGAGTAAATATGGAATCGATATAAATCATGCCGATCTCCCCCTTTTCCTTGCTGCGATCTTCTGACGGGACATAACCAATGCCTTTGGCGACGACTAAATCCATTTCTAAATTGGCGTTGGCGTTATCGGCGGTCATTTCGGCGATTACCAAATCCTTATTGACCACTTCGGCGTCAACCGATGGCTCAATATCGGCCGCCGTGACTTTCTTAAGTCCGCTGGCTTTTAATTTAAGAGTTACCGGTTCATCGGAATAAACCTTGATTCTTAATTTTTTTAAATTAAGTAAAATATCCAAAACATCGTTGGAAACATTCTCAATCGTGCTGAATTCATGCTTAACACCCTTAATCTTCACTGCGGTAATGGCGCCACCGGGAAGCGAAGAGAGCATAACCCTTCTTAAGGCATTGCCTAAAGTCATGCCATAGCCGGGAAAACACGGCTCGATGATAACTTTAGCTTTTTTGCCTTTGGCGGTTTCTTCCACCGTGAACTTTTTTGGCAAAGAGATTGTTTTCATAATTTTATTGCCTCCTAATAATAAAATATATTAAAATGTTACTATTTGGAATAGAATTCCACGATAGTCCTCCAGTCAACATTGACCGGCAGATCGCCGAGCTTGGCAACGCCGGTGATTTTGCCTGCCAGCTTGCCTTTTTCCAACACCAGCCAGGGAGCAAAATCAGTCTTCTTGGACAATTTCTCGGCCAGCTCAGAAAAATATTTATTGCTTGCCGCCCGGTCTCGGACGGAAATGACATCGCCGGCCTTTACTTGGTAAGACGGGATATTGACTTTCTTGTCATTGACGACAAAATGTCCGTGGCTGACCAGCTGGCGCGCCTGCCTGATGGATGGGGCGAGTCCCAGGCGGTAAACCGTGACATCCAAGCGTGATTCCAAAAAGCGGAACAATAATTCACCGGTGTTACCGATTTTTCTCAAGGCCTTATCAAAATAATTGCGGAATTGTTTTTCGGCAATGCCATAAATTCTTTTGGCTTTTTGCTTTTCCAAAAGCTGGCGGCCAAAATTGGTCAGCTTGCCCGGCCGCTTATTGGCTCCATGGACTCCCGGAGGAAAATTACGCTTAACCATCGCGCACTTGGCGGATGAGCATCTCTCTCCTTTCAGGGAAAGCTTTTCGCCGGCGCGGCGGCAACGTTTGCATTTAGTATTGTCAGTGAGTTTTGCCATAAAATAATTTTATTAGACCCTTCTCGGCCGAGGCGGTCGGCAGCCGTTATGAGGAATCGGGGTTATATCTTTGATGCTGCCAACGATCAAACTATTGGCATTGAGAGCCCTAATAGCGGATTCGCGGCCGCCGCCGATGCCGCGCACAAATACGGAAACTTCTTTCAAGCCATATTTCTTGGCCTTTTCATAGGCATCTTTGACGATGATGGAAGCGGCGTAAGGAGTAGCTTTCTTCGGTCCTTTAAAGCCGCACTGCCCGGCGCTGGACCAGCTTAAAACATTGCCATTCTGATCGGTAAAAGTCACGATGGTATTATTGTAAGTTGACTTGATATAAGCCCGACCGGAACCAACCTGCCTGATGGCGACATTTTTCTTGCTTCTTTTGACAATCTTCTTGGCAACTTTAGCTTCACCTTCCGCGGGAGCCGCGGCTGTCTGATCGGCTGGAGCGGCGGCGGCTTGATTTTTTGATTCTTCAGTCATAAATTAACGATTGACGATTGACTATTAACAATCAACTAAGTTTATTAGGTTTTTTGTCCGGCATCTTTTCTGCCAGAACCCGTAGTGCGGCGGACATTGCCGCGGACCGTGCGGTTATTGGTTTTAGTGCGCTGGCCGCGAACCGGCAGATTCTTGGCGTGACGGTTGCCGCGATAGCACTTAATATCTTTTAATCTCTTGATATTGGAAACAACTTCCCGACGCAGCTCGCCTTCAACCGGAAAATTCTTTTCTATCTTGACGCGCAAAGCATTGGCTTGATCATCGCTAAGATTATTGACTCTGATATTGGGATCAATTTTTAGATCAGCTAAAATCTTACCGGCCAGACTGCGGCCAATGCCATAAATATAAGTGATGGCTATTTCCACTCTTTTATTATTCGGCAAGTTGACTCCGGCGATTCTTACGGCCATATTATCTGGTTTGTAAAGTTATAAAATTGGTGAAATTTTACGATTATCCCTGTCTCTGCTTGTGCTTTGGTGTCTTACAAATAACCACCAGCCGCTTTTTGCGTCTGATGACTTGGCAATCTTTGCAGATTTTCTTGACTGATGACCTGACTTTCATAAATATTTAAATTTAGACAAGGAGTTGATTATTTAGTAGCGATAGACGATCCTTCCCTTATTGAGATCATAGGGGGTCATTTGTATTTTGACTTTGTCCCCGGGCAGAATCCGGATATTGAACATCCTCATTTTACCGGAAAGATGTGCCAAAATTTCGTGCCCGTTTTCCAGCCGCACCTTAAAGGTGGCTGCCGGCAAGGATTCAATCACCTCGCCGTCGATCTCCAAAAAATCCTTGGAATCGGCAATGTTTTCTCGCGGTTTTGTCATTAAATATTTTAATGCTTAAATTTTACAGGTAAATAAAAATTAATGGCAACCGTTTTATAGTTCTGGTTCAGCCAATTTTTAGTTTAAATTAAGACAAATTGTAGCTATTTTTTGTACAGATTAATTATAGCAAAATGCCTCAATTTGTCAATAATTTATTAACAACTCTTAAATCTTAGCTTAATTTACTCACAATGTCAAGAATAAATAGTAATTAAATTACATTTTTTTCCACACTGAATTATAAAGCCATTCTTTCTCACCTATATATGCTTTCAAATTTTCTGTTATCAGAGTTGATTTGTCAACAACTGGATAATTAGTGACGTTGCTTGCTTTTTTAGAATAAATAAAATCGACTTCACTAGCGGCAAATCCCAAACTGCATAAAAATTCCACCAAATCATTCCTGAGCTTGCTTTGATTAAGAAATTTAATTTCTCCCATTTCCGACAACAACCGGTCGGATTCATATTTATTATTAAAAATATCGCTTAATGTCTTTTCTGGATTTTTAAAAAACATCTGGATCATTTGAATTGATTGGATGCCGATGGGAGGATTTTCAACGTCATAGCCAAGGCGGTACTTCAAGCTCATATCCTGCAGCTGAAGATATTGATCGATTGAAAGATCGGGGAAATCAGGAAACAACTTCATAAGTTCTGTTTGGGGTAATGGCGGAGAATCAGCCCAAGCACGATACATATATGTCGACAACAGCCTGTCTAAAGGATCCCTAATAATTGAGACTACCAGTTTATTCTTATGCTCCCCGGGTATTTGGCAATAAGTACCGTGCTGATCCTGCTTACTTTTTGATTGTACATTCCTGATATTGGGCAACAATAATTCTTCGTAGGATAATCCTGCCTGCGTATATAATTCCTTTGTCACTTTTCTGGCAAAACTGCTTCCCGTTTTGGGAAAATTAAGCATTACAAATTTATCTGTAATTATCATAATTAATTTCCGATATTTTTGTTCTGACGGGATTTTTCAATTCGTCGGCAGTCAACTGGCGCTGTGTAAACGGCTTGCCGGAAGAGCCGAGGCAATAACTGCATCCCTTAAGCGGAGTTTTTGAATCCAGATATCTGAATATTTCCGTCTTTAAACCGGGATGATCTTGAATCGGCAAGTAATCACCTTCATCATCAAATCGGTTATTGCCGAGTTTCTGCTGGTATTTTTTGAAATTAACTACCGGACTGCAACGGAAAAGCTTTCCCTCGCTTAAAGTATGGCAATAGTGCTTATAAATACATTTGTCATAGATTTCTTTTACTAAGTCCGCGCGGGAATTTTTTTCCGACAGCACTATATAATTGAAGTTATCCATCGGCCTGATTTCCAGCTCAACGCGGTTAGCTTCGCATTTCTTACTTATCCAGTCCAAATTCCCTTCCAGCCAGCCGGCATTAGTAGAATATTTCGATATAGTTAAAACATCAATATAATCCCAAAAGGTCTGAGTCATCTTATCGAGATTGCTGGCGTTGGTAGTTATAAAAATCCTATTGAACATGCCGGATTTTTTGGCAATACTAATAATATCATTAATTTCCGGATGCAACAGCGGCTCCCCTCCTAAAATAGTCAGCCTTTCCGGCCGCAAATACCGTTCCAATATTTTGATGCTTTTTTCAAAAAGGGCGGCGGCGGCGAATTTAGCATCGAGATAAGGACTGCATTGAGAGCAGCCGAAACACTTAAAAACGCAATGGTCGGCGGCAAAAAATTCCAATCCATAGGTGCGCAAATAATCGCTTGGTATCTCCGGGTTATTGGCTGATGCCGGCAAAGTTATCATTTTTTAAATATTTAATTTTTTTAAAATATTTTTTGGACTGGAAACTGCAGCCGAAGCCGTAACGGTAAAAAGTTTTAATGAAATTAATCACTCCTTTGGGAAAATCATGGATAATCACCGCTTCCGGATTGTATGCAAAACGGTAGCCTTCATTAATCAGCTTAAAGCACATTCCCGGATCTTCTCCTCCGGCTATCCTGACTGCTTCGTCAAAACAATTAACTTTCAATAAAGCCGGTTTATTGAAAATGGCATTGGCCGTAACCAAATACAAAAAACGCCCTTGATAAAACCAGGGATCCAGGATTTTATGATAAATATAATACAAAGATATCAAATCGTTATTTTTGGCGATCACTTTGCCGCCGACGCCAGCTATATCCTGGCCGCAAGAGCCGATAGATTCATGCATCTTTTCCAGCCAATCGGCGGTAACCAGGCAATCATTATCGGTAAAAGCGACATAATCATACCGGGACAGTTTGATGCCGATATTTCTTGAGGCGGCCGGCCCTTTATTTGATTCGTTCCTATGATAAATAAGATCGGGAAAATCATAACTGTCAATTAATCTTTTTACGTCAGTCTGGCTGCAGTCGTCGACTATTATTATTTGGCAGTCGCTTCGGCTGTTTTTTAGCGAATCCAATAAATTCTTGGTTTGATCAAGTCGATTAAAACAAGGGATAACTAATGATAATGGTAAAAATTTTTTCATATTATTTTTTACGATGGCAGTTCAACATGCCGCAACTTAAACGGCAGTCTTGCATTATTTTTCTCGCTGCGGCCGCTGCGGCCGAATTCCATATTTCCTCAAGTCCATGATCCCTGATATTGCCCAAAGATTGAAGGCCGCTTATTTTATTCATATTAAAACACAATCTTGTTTCGCCGCGGCCGTCAATCATAATATTCCTTTCATACGAATTACAGACCGGTTCGCTGATAAAATCGGGATTTTCGATATATAGTTTCATCCATTGGAAATCTTGCCGGCTGGTCCGAATGATCGGGTGGCTTTCCAGCATCTCTATCACTCCCTGAATCTGTTTGATAGCTAAATCCTTGTCTTTAAAAAAATGCTCATTAAAAAAATAATCTACCTGGCCTTTTTTATAAAAAGTCCGGCTCAGCAGCTGGAATAAAATGCCGTCTATTTTGAGCTGCTCGGCAAATAAAATGAACTCTTTCAATTGTCCGACATTAGCGTCAAAAATAACAGAATTAGTGATGATCTCGGTTTTATAATTATTCTTTTTCTTTGCAGCGGCTAACTTTTTTAATTTCTTCGTTACTTCGGCAAAATTTCCGACGCGGCCGCGGGAATAATCATGCGGCTGGGCCAGATGGCTGTCCAAAGAAATAACCAGGTATTTCGGGCCCTCGGCCAAAACCTTATTCAGATTATCATCATTGATAAAACTAGCATTAGTATTGGCGGCGCAGGCCAGTCCCAACTCTAAGCATTTATTGGTCAGCGCGAAAAACTCGTCATATTTAAGCATCGTTTCTCCGCCAGTCAGCACCACTTCGCCCGTCGGATTTATTCTTTTAAATTGTTCTAGGATATTTATTTTTTCTGCCGTAGTTAAACTATCGGGATTTTCTTCGGTCATCCACATGTGGCAATATTTGCACTGAGAATTGCAGGCGGTGGTTATCTCAATGAAAATAGTTTTGGGCTGGTCAATTAATCGGTTCATCTCTGTAATAGTTCAATAACCTTATTAAATACTTCCCTGACGCTTAAATCAGAAGTGTTAACGAGGTAATTATAATCCAGCTTTTCCTGCATTATTGAAGTATTGACTTTGAAGCTGAGATCGTAATCCATAAAACCGCTGTTTCTCGCTAAAATCCTGTCTTTAATAACTGCCTCATCGGCATATAAGGAAATAATTTTATAATCTATCTCTTTGGGAATATTTCCTAATATGATATTGATCGTCCCCTGGCTGAGAGTATCGATTATTGTTACCGGATCGTAATTTGATTCCCAATAAGACAATAACAATGACCGGGCAGCTCCGATAGCGTCCAAATGTTCTTTGGTGCTAATCCAGGAAATGGCGTTGATCATGCGCCTTATCTCATCAATCTCAATTGTTACTCCGTTTTTGAAATTTTCAGAAAATAATTTTCCTACTGCCGACTTACCTACTCCCGGAGCGCCGCGTATTATTAATAAGCTTCCCATATGGTTTATTAGTTATATCCTTCATCAAAATAAACGCAATCATTGCAATACGGATGCTTCTTGGCGATATTTGACATTTCCCTGAACAAATCGGCGAATAAATTATTCCAAATATTATCGAACGAATTCAGATGAATATTGCCATAAACGTAAGGATTAAACATATTGCAAGGCTGGACATCGCCATTCCATCGGATCACTACTTCCTTCCAAGGTATCTTGCATCCTTCGCTATTAGTCCTATAACTATTTTCGCATTGGATCTTATTGCCCCAAACCTGCGCCGGCAAAAATAATTTAATGCCGTGCTTTAACGCCTCTTCTCCGGCTTGTCGGAATATATTACTTATCATTTCTTGGATTTCAGCGCCCTGTTTTCCGCAACCATTATCTTTGACGGCATTAACGATTATCTTTCTTATCCGCCAATCACTGCTTTGCGGCACAAGCAACGGCAGCTGTCTGATATTTTCTTTCTGCAAGGTAAAAAGCAAAGCGATATTCTCCGCTCGATCTCCGGCGGCGTTGGTCAAATCCTTGATTTTATTGACAAAAATCTCCCATTTAGCCGGCCGCCTTAATTTTTCAAATAATTGCGGTTCGGCGGCATCCCAAGAAATAATTACCGAACCGCCATTATCCAATATTTTTTTATAAATTTCAACTTTGCCGGAACCATTGGTAATAAGTTCTACTTTTATTTTTTGGGCGAATAAGTAATCCAGATATTTTTCCAATTCAGGCACCAAAGTAGATTCTCCCAAACCGTTAAGCCTGACTGTCTGCAGTCCGTTGATCTGGGAAATCACTTTTTGAAAATCAGCAAATGGCATTATTCTGTCAAAGTTGACGCCGAATTGCCCTACTCTGCACATGGGGCAATCCAAATTGCAGGAATTTATCAATTCGATTATGGCTTTGGCTGGATGTTTTAATTTTGAGTTTTTCGCCGCGGCTAAGCCAACCATCCAATCCCTGGTCAAATGTGGCGGCAAAGCTCCGAAATTCCTGACATCAATGGCCACTGCGTTAGAATCTATGGAAGAATTTATTTTCATATTTTTTTAGTCCCTTTTCTCCAGCCTAAGAAATAGGAGAATTGCTGAAATATTCTCAATATGGAAAATCCCCAGCGAATTCCCAAAGGCAGTTTATTAATGCGATAAAGCCGGTTATGCCATTTCAGATCGGTTATTATCGAACCGATATACAAATCGGGCGGTTCCATTCCCACCCAGGCAGATTCTTTTTCTTTATTGTATCTTATATCAAAAAATGACATATTTTATGATAATTTGATGTTTTATAAACAAACTGGCTTGCCTTAAGCAGCAGATAATAATAGATAATATTACGACACCAATAAATATAGCCCCGGCAATTAAATTAGTCAAATAACTGACTTAATGGCAAACAAAAAAATAACTCGAAAATCAGGCGAGTTTTTCCGATAAAATTAAGCGTACCTTTTCATTTACAAACAGTATATTAAATAGTATAATCCCTTCATGATTAGAAAAAAATTAAACAATATCACCCTGTTGGGCATCGATTGTGTCGATGTAAAAAGGCTGGCACAGGCCATGGAAATCTGCCAGATCGGTTTTGAATTTTCTCAGATAAAATTGTTAACATCCCTGCCGGCGGAGCGTTATGATAATGTTATTAAAATCGATCCGCTCAACTCCACCGAATCCTATTCCCGCTTCGTCCTTTTTGAATTAAATAAACATGTAGACACCGACTACATTTTACTAGTCCAACACGATGGCTTTATTCTAAATCCTAAAGTCTGGACCGATAAATTTTTGAAATACGATTATATCGGAGCACCTTGGCTGGTGGCCGACTGGTCTGTAAATAATTTTGATTTTCCGCGGGAACTATTGGGACAGGAAGTAGTCGGCAATGGTGGCTTCAGCCTGCGTAGCAAAAAATTACTATCATTGACGGCCGAACTGGGTGAAAAAAAACTTACCCGCTTCAATCCGGAAGATCTGGCTATCTGCATTTATCATCGCGAACTGATGGAAAAAAACGGAATCAAATTCTCTCCGGTCGAATTAGCCAGACAATTCAGCTTTGAAGGCGGCGGCAAAGATAATCATATTTGGAATGGACAATTCGGTTATCATGGTCTTAAATGGACTGATATTTCAAAATGGACCAAAAAACATCCTCAATACCCAATAGATAATCCGGCAATTTTAAAAAAATTGCAATAATAACTTGATAACGAAAAATTAATATTGCCAATAACATTGGCAATATTAATTTTGCTTATTTTGAGATATATAGAGAAAAAAATTTTATAACGAGTTTAGTTATTCCAATACTGCCTTTATCCTTCTTACTCCGGCCGAACTGGATTCTTCTTTTTGGATTTTGAAGCGTCCCAGATCGCCGGTATTGGCCGCATGCGGACCGCCGCAGATTTCTTTGGAAAATCCATCTATCGTGTAGACTTTCACTTTGCCGCCGTATTTATGCTCGAAGACGCCCATGGCGCCGCTGGCCTTGGCTTCATCAAGGGTCATTTCTTCGCAAACGACAGGAATCTTTTTAGCAATCTGAATATTTACTAAGTCCTCAACTTGCTTGATTTGCTCCGGCGTCATTTTTTCATTATGGGAAAAATCGAAACGGATGCGTTCGCTGGTGAGATTGGCGCCCTTTTGCAAGACATGGTCCCCCAGCGCTTTACGCAACGCGGAGAGCATCAAGTGTGTCGCCGTATGCATCTTAGCGGTCGCCTCGCTGTTATCGGCCAGTCCGCCTTTGAATTTCTGCTCCGCGCCCTGACGGGAAAGATTCTGATGTTTGGAAAACTCCGCGTTAAATGCTTCTTCATCGACGCTCCAGCCTTTTTCCCTGGCTAAGTCTTTAGTTATTTCCAAGGGAAAACCATAAGTGGAAAAAAGTATGAAAGCATCCTCGCCGCTAACTTGTTTATTATCAACTTTTAATTTTTCAAATTTTTTGATGCCATTCTCCAGCGTCCTCTCGAATTTCTCCTCTTCCTTGCTTAATTCTTCAAAAATAAATTCCCGCTTCTCCCGCAATTCCTTATAAAAACCGCCCATCAGATCAATGATTACTTCGGCAATTATCTTGCAAAAAGCTCCTTTGATTCCCAGTTGCTTGCCATATCTGATTGAACGGCGGATCAATTTGCGCAGCACATAGCCCTGCTCGACATTTGACGGCACTACGCCTTCAGCGAGAATAAAAGTCGCCGCGCGCAGATGATCAGTAATCACTCGGGCCGCTTTCATCTGTTTTTCATCCAACTCTTCATAAGTGGAACTGAATAAAGCGCAAACCTGGGTGATAATGGTCAGCAATGGCTCAATTTCATAAACGCTTTTTTTGCCATTCAAAACGGCGACCGTGCGTTCCAAGCCCATGCCGGTATCAACGTTCTTCTGTTTTAATTCTGCATAATCTCCTGCCACAGTTTT
>CAIOLF010000021.1 GCA_903859075.1 Candidatus Buchananbacteria bacterium | reverse complement strand
GGCTGGCGACGATCATGCCGCAACCGGCGCAGGCCGAGTGCCCGGGATTCAATAGATGCGATAATGGAGCTTTATATTTCTTGTCATTATTTATCATAAAAAATAAATAAAATTTTCAATTATTAATTTTCAATTTTCAAATAATGTATTAATTTATTAATTTTTTAAAATTAAGTCATTAAAAATTGTTTTAAAATCGGAAATTGAAAATTATAAAATTATTTAAACTATGATCCATTTATTTACCATAATCTTCTACCAGCCGCTGCTTAACTTGCTGATTTTTCTCTATGATGTTATTCCTGGCAGGGATATCGGCATCGCTATCATTTTGGTTACGGTAGTCATCCGTTTGATTTTGTATCCTTTTTCCGCCAAGGCCATCAAGTCGCAGAAGTTATTGCAGGAAATGCAGCCGAAGATCGACGAAATGAAAAAAACATTTAAGGATCAAAAAGAAAAGCAGGCGCAGGAGATGATGAAAATTTATAAGGAGCATAAGATCAATCCCTTTTCCTCCTGTTTGCCGCTGTTGATCCAATTTCCTTTCTTGATCGCCGTCTATCAAGTATTTAGGACCGGCCTAAATAACGGCAATCTGGATTTGCTCTATCCTTTTGTCGCTAATCCCGGCCATATCAATACTATTGCTTTTGGTTTTTTAGATCTGGGCAAGAGCCAGATAATTCTGGCGATTTTGGCCGGCGCGGCGCAATTCTGGCAGGCTAAGATGATGCTGGCTAAACGCCCGGCGATAAGAAATAAAGACAGTAAGGACGAGGATATGGCGGCGATTATGAGCAAACAGATGGTTTTTATGATGCCGATTATGACGGTGATCATCGGCGCCAGCCTGCCTAGCGGCCTGGTACTTTATTGGTTGGTGATTACCGTGATTACCGCTTTGCAGCAGCTGCTGATGTTAAAAACTAAAAATAAGAGGAAAGACGCGCCGCCGGCAATCGCTCCTCCCGCTCAGCCAGTGATTGAAATTAAGCCGGTTGAATGATATAAAAATCCCCCGCCGCCGCGGGGGATTTTTATATCATTGGCTTTATTCTATTTTGATTCTTATTTTACTGCTGACGTATTTTTTATTTTTATTATCAAAGATATTAGCATAAAGGAAATAATCGCCGGCAGGCGGCTTTTTCCGCCACAGGACGGAAACATCGGCTGACTGGCCGTCGCTATAGCCGATGAACTGTTCCAAATTGGAATTGGCGTTTTGGTAATAGAAATCGACTTTTCTTATTAGCTGGTTATTAATGAGTTCAACTTTTAAAGTAGCGGGAAAGCTTAATTTGTCATTGCTTTGGGGGTAGACCCAATTCAGCGCCGGCTGCGGCAAATTGGAAACAAAATTAAAAGTAACGCTGGCTGAGCCGGAATTATCCAGATCATCTTTGGTGATAACTTTTAGGGTATGGTAATCACTGGCAACGGCTGATAAATCCAAAGTAGTATCAGAAATGTCGTTTTTTGTCAGCAGCAGTTTATCATCCAAATAGTATTCAATCTTTTTAATTCCGCGCTTAGCAGTAGCGCTGATTTTTATATCCAGGCTAGCGCCTTTAATAGTTTGATTTTTTTGCGGAGAAGAAATAGTCACTTCCGGTTGATCCTCGATATTATGGGTATTATCGTAATCCGTCGGCAGATTGATGGTGCTGGTATCAAATCCGTGAGCGCCGGCCCAGCGCAGGGCCGCTTCCTCCCAGTTTTTAAATTGCGGATCATTCTCCGGGTGTTCCGGCTGGGGGCCGCGCGGATCATCTTTGTCGACATAATAAAGAATATCATGGATTTCCGCCACTTTGATTTCTTTAATGGAAGACGAGGGAGTGAGGTCAGTCGCCAATTTGCCGGAAGCAGAATCAAGGCGCACGGTGCGTCCGATATCAGTCACTCCGTCAAGCACCGGCTTGCCGGTAACTACCGGCTGCGGTTTGGTAAAATTTTCCACGGGCGTATTTTTTAAAGCCTCGCGCATGAAGCTGTTCCAGATAGGAGCGGCCACAATTGATCCGTCAGCCCCTTTTTTCATCGCGGCATTATCGCTGTTGCCGACCCAGACGCCGCAGACGAGCGAGGGGGTAAAGCCCATCGCCCAAGCATCATGATAATCATTGGTGGTGCCGGTTTTGGCGGCCGCCGGCCGTCCCGGCAGAGTGAGTTTGCCGCCCGCGCCGAAGATATAGGCGCGAGCGCTATCGTCAGAGAGAATACTATTGATCTGCCGGGAAATTTCCTCATCCATGACTTTTTGGCTTTTATCCTTATATTCATAAATTACGCGGCCGTTTTTATCCTCGATTTTTAAAATAGGATTTATTTCATGCTTAACGCCTTCCTGGGAAAAGGCGGCATAAGCGCCGGCATGTTCAAGCAGTTTGACTTCGCCGCCGCCCAGCACCAGAGACAAACCAAAGCGATTGCGATCTTTAAGAGTGGAATAACCCAGCGAATCAGCCAGGTCCAAAATATTTTTTAGGCCGGTCAAATAAGTGGTTTTTACGGCGGGGATATTTAACGATCCGGCGAGCGCTTTTCTGATAGTGACCGGCCCGCGTTCTTTCAGATCATAATCATTGGGCTGGTAGGGCTCGGCGCCAGCCGCGCCGAAGTTGGTCACGGCGTCATAAAGCACGGTATCGGGAGTATAGCCCTTAATGAAAGAAGCGGCATAGACGATCGGTTTGAAAGACGATCCGGGTTGCCGGGGGCTAATGGCCACATTGACTTGGCCGTCGATTTTTTCATCAAAATAATCAGCCGATCCGACCATCGCCAGTACTTGTCCGGTTTTGGGATCAAGGGCCACGAGTGAAGCGTTGCCAAAATCATATTTGGCGCCATTATCTTTGACTCCCTGTTCCACTGCTTGCTCGGCGATTTTTTGTTTGTCGAAGTCGAGCGTGGTGATGACTTTTAACCCTTCTTGGTTGATGAGATTATCGCCGTATTTTTCCGTGAGCAATTCTTTGATATACATGACGAAGTGCGGCGCCAGTATCGACTCACGCGGCGGCCGGAAGATTATTTTTTCCGCTTTAGCGATTTGCGCTTGATCTTTGGTGATATAACCAAGCTCGACCATGGAATCGATAATGTATCTTTGGCGGGCGATGAGCAGATCCTTATGGCTGCCAGACGGCGAATAAGTGGTTGGCGCTTTAGGAATGGCCGCCAGGATGGCGCTTTCGGCGATAGTCAGATCCTTGGCCGGTTTGCCAAAGAATGATTCCGCAGCCGCTTCAATGCCGTAAATTACGGAACCATAAGGTATTTCATTGAGATACATGGTCAAAATCTGATCTTTGGTGAATTTTTTTTCAATTTGGTAAGCCAGCAGGATTTCTTTTAGTTTTCGGGTATAGGTTTTCTCATTAGTGAGAATGGCGTTTTTGACGAATTGCTGGGTGAGCGTCGAACCCCCGACTTTGCTGCCGGTAAAAAAGTTCAGCAGTACTGAACGGACGATGCCGGTAATACTGAATCCGCTATGTTTATAAAAATTGCGGTCTTCGGCGGCCAGCACGGCTTTCTGCGCGTAATCAGGCACGTCATTTAGAGTGATTAAAGTCCTTTTGATATTCCCATGGATATCATAAAGGACAATCTTGCCGCTGCGGTCATAAATTTTGGTGCTGACGGTTATGGAGCGGTTAATGACGCCGCTCGGCGACGGCAGGTCTTTGGAGATCCAGGCCATTAAGCCGATTAAAAAGATTCCGCCGACTAAAGCCAGAAAAACTATTAAAGGGATAGCAATACTTAATATTTTTCTTATTAGTTTTTTTCTTTTCCTTGGCTTTTTTCCGGTAAAAGAAAAACCAAAAAGCTTTTCTTCCGGGCTACGCTGGGAAATCTTAATTGGCGACGGATTACGCCAATTAGGTTCGTTTTTTGTTAATCGAGGTATGGCCATACGGCTTAATTATAGCATTTTTACCTAGTTTTTCCAAAAAAAGTAAACACCCCTGCCAGCGGCAGAGGTGTTGGCGGAGTGGTTAAAGTTTATTCTTCATCAGCGGCATCTTCGTCTTCTTCCTCGTCCTCATCTTCTTCCTTGAGATCTTTTTCATCTTCCACGCCTTCATTTTCCTTTGGCTCGTCTTTTTTTAATTCTTCATCCTCAGCAACGGCAGCATCGTCGTTGGGATCGAGAGATAGCTTGGTTGTGTCTTCCAACATAACTTTTATTTATTTTTAAAAAGTAAAGATCAACCATCTTTACATTTTTTAATTATATTTTAACCGTCCTAGTTTGTCAATAGCCGGGAGCCGGCGCCGCAAAGGGCAATGGCCAGGGCATCGGCGGCATCGTCCGGCCGGGGAATATCTTCAAGAGCCAGGATTATTTTGACCATTTGCTGGATTTGTTTTTTATCGGCGCTGCCATAGCCGGTAACCGCTTGTTTTACCTGGAGCGGAGTGAATTCTAAGAGCGGTAATTTATGTTTGGAGAGCGTCAGCAGCACCACTCCCCTGGCCTGGCCGACCAGTAAGGCGGTTTTGGCGTTGTTGCAAAAAAATAATTGTTCCACGCAAGCCAGATCCGGCTGGTATTTTTTAATGATTTTTTCCAGTTCTTTTTCTAACTCTAAAATTCTGGCGGACAAAGAAAATTCTTTTTTGGTTTTGATCGAGCCATAGCCCAGGCAACTCAATTTGCCGGCTGTTTCCTCGATAACGCCAAAACCGGTGTCGGCTAGACCGGGATCTATTCCCAAAATAATACGTGCCTTAGCGGTGTTTTGTTTTATTGGAAAAGCCATAAAAGTTTAGTCGTCAGTAATAAAAGATACAAGAAACAAGATATAATAGACAAAATTTAAATTTATTTTTTTGTATCTTGTAATTTGTATCTTGTATCTTGTTTTTTACCAATTTGCATTCGTGTAAACCGCGTTGACATCATCCAGATCATCTAATAAATTGTAAAAATTTTCCACTTTGCCTTGTTCTGCTGGATCACTGATAACGACATCGTTTTTTGATAAGTATTGCAGGCCGGACTCTTTAGCTTCAATGCCTTTGTTTTTTAGTGCGACGATGACGGCGTTGAGCCTGTCCGGGGCCGTTTGGATTTCCCAATTATTGTCTTCTTTGATAATGTCGTCGGCGCCGGCATCTATGAGAGTTAACTCCAAATCATCCTGATTTTTTCCGGCGAGAGCGCCGGCATCTAGGATAATTACGCCTTTTCTTTCAAACATCCAAGAGACGCTATTTAGGGCGCCGAGCTGGCCGCCGTTACGATTGAGGATCGCCTTGAGATCGGAAACGGTGCGGTTTTTATTATCGGTGATCGCCTCAGTGATAAAAACGCTGCCGGCGGGCCCGAATATTTCATAAGTTACTTCTTCAAAATTCTTGCCTTCCCCGCCTTCGCCGGTGCCGCGCTTGATGGCGCGTTCAATGTTGTCTTTGGGCATGTTGGCCGCTTTGGCTTTATCGACGGCCAGGCGCAAAGAAAAATTAGCTTCCGGATCACCGCCCCCTTGCTTGGCGGCCATAATGATAAGATTGGCGATCTTGGTAAAGATGGCGCCTTTTTTGGCGTCGGCCGCTGATTTTTGGCGATGGGTCGTCGCCCATTTGCTATGTCCGGACATAGTTCAGTAATTAAGAATCAACAATTAAGAATAGAATAATTTTTTTAAAAATGATGTTATTATCTTACTTAAAAAATGGCAATAAAGCAAACAATTTGTTTGACAAAATGTAAAAAGTATGCTATAAATACGGCGGTACATTTGACTGACTTGTGGTTCTGACATAGTGCCGGAATCCGTAAGTTAGCCGCAAATCAGGACAAGTTCAAATACTGAACATGTCCGCACAGAAAGGAACGCGTCATGGCAAATGACAGGTTCGGTGACAAGGCAGTGATGTCGGCACGACTGGCGGCGGAGTTTGACCACGCGGTGGAACGCAATGGCGGTACGGCCGATGATGTGAAGTGGCTGTCGGGAGGCGATACGCTTGCCAAGGTGTTCAAGTTGCGGAGCGGTGATTATATCATCGTCTCCAAAGCCGAGTTGGCGGGAATGATCCCGCAGTTCCGCGCTCTGGCCGACACTGAAGTTCCGGCGCGCCTCGCCGATACTCTGGCCAAGTGGCGCCTGATGGCCGCCGATCTCGGCTACGCCGGCCCGGTCGCCTGGCTGGTTCCGGCAGGATTCCACCTCAAGAAGCACGCGTCCAAAGCTGGGTCGTGCCATGATCAATTCCAGTACCTTCAGGACTGGACGCTGAAGGACGAAGAAAACGAGCCGACTCAGCGGCAACTCGTCTTCTGGATCCCGCGGGTCGTCCCGGAGTCCAATAAGAAAACGGTCGCGGAAAAGCTCTCCCTACTCGCCGAGCTTCGGCAGAAGTACGGTTTGCCGGAGCATCATCTGAAGACATTCGGCCGCGCGTCGCTGCTATCAGGCCTGATGCTTCTGCATCATCGCCTTACTCAGGAAAAAACCCCGCTTAACGAGCAATGGGTGTGGACGGACACCCTCCGCTCGGGCGGCTTGCGGCTGAGTCTCGGCGGTGACAGTAACGAGTGGCTCCGCTGCGGCGGCTGGGATTGGAGCGGTGAGGGTCGCCGTGGCGACCTTTGGTGCTTTCCGTTGGGGGCGGAGTCCTTGGAATCTGGGGAACTGGAGTCCTAGGACATTCAGGCCGTTTGATTATTCAGGACGTTGGCGATTGCGCGAACGTCCTTTTCTTTTTATCTAAAATTTTGTTAAAACATGGCAATACCTATAAATTACACCAACAGATTGCTAATTCATCGGCGGTCTGCTAAGATAAGTAATATTATTATTACACATTATGCAGATAAAAATCGTTGCTGATAAAATAACTCTAGCTGAGGTAAAAAAGCTCGCGCAAGAGAGCTACGGCGATATGGTAAAAGCCGTGGCCGACATCGGACTGGGAATTTTGGCTATCGGCGGAGAGATGCATGCCGATGCCGAGCAGCTGCTTTTAGAAAAGGGATCGCGCCAAGATGACCTATGGGGATTTAACATCTATCCCGACGCGCCCGATGATCAGATGTTGGAATACATATCTCTGATTAATATCCGGCCGCGCTTGGGCAATCGCAGTCAAGAGATTAAGAGTGAAGAAATCAAGAATAAAATAAAAAATCTAGTAAGAAAAATTATTATATGAGCGAAGAAAAATGGCGGCTCATGACTTTGGCCGAACAACTTGGCAATATTGGCAGTGAAATTTTGCGGGCGATGAATCGCGAGAAAATCGGCGATCTGGCCGGCCGAGCCAACGCTTTGGAGCGGGCGCTGGATCTTATCGGTCTGACCATGGACGACAGGAAAAATAGCGGCCATCTCAAAGAGATAACCCGTTTGCAGGAATTAACGGCCGATAATTATGCCAATGTTAATTATTATGATGTCGGATTGAATGATTTGCAGAAATATTTATTGCCCTTCGCGTTATTGGCGAGAAAATAAAAATTAGGAAATCAAGGAGGGGTATAATAAAAATCCCGATTATCTCGGGATTTTTTTATTATAGCAATTCGTATTTTAAACTAAAGTCACATTCGCCACCGTATCTTTTTCTTCCTTGAACCTCATCACGCGTACGCCTTGAGTGTCGCGTCCCAGCAGATTTACTTCCTTAGTGGCCAGGCGGATGACCTGTCCATTATTGGAAATAATGATCAGATCATTGCTGTCGCCATAAACTATTTTGCCGCTGACAATCTTTCCGGTCTTGGGAGTAATTTTGGCGGTCTTAATACCTGATCCGCCGCGTCCCTGCACTTTATAATTATGAAGTTCGGTCTGTTTGCCATAACCATTTCCCATGATGACTAGCAATCTCCCCGTCTTGTCGTCTTTGGGATCAAAAACGCCCATGCCGACGATAGAGTCATTGCTCTTGAGCCGCATGCCGCGCACTCCCGAGGCGGTGCGCCCCATCGGCCGCACGTCCGTCTCCTTGAATCTGATAGCTTGGCCGCCGGCAGTGACAAGAATGATGTTTTCATTGCCCTTGGTGGCCTGAACCCATTCCAGATTGTCGCCATCTTTTAATTTGATGGCAATCAGGCCCGAGCGGCGGACGTTGGCAAAGTCGCCTATGGCTGTTTTTTTCATGGTGCCTTTATTGGTTACCATGATCAGATATTTGTCGTTTTCTATTTCCGTGGAAGGCAAAATCGCCGAGACTTTTTCTCCGGGAGACAATTCCAAAAAATTGACCAGCGCCTGGCCTTTGGCGGTACGCGAAGTCTGGGGCAAGTCATAGCCCTTGAGCTGGAAGACGCGCCCTCTGGTGGTAAAAAACAGGAGATCGGCATGAGTATTGATCATG
>CAIOLF010000020.1 GCA_903859075.1 Candidatus Buchananbacteria bacterium | reverse complement strand
TGGCGAGCACCTTTTCAAGGCCCGCGATCTGTTCCGGCTGGTCGTCAACTACAGCAACTCGGATTTCGTAGTTGGGCACGCGCATATGCGTCAGCAACATCGGCAGGGCATCTTCCAGGAAGAATTGCTCGTGGTTCTGGTTGAAGCGTCCCTCTTGCATTTCTCTGATCGTTTTGATGATGGTGCCGAGGGGATGCGGGGGAGAAAAATCCGCGCAGGTCGGCAAGACGCAGTTCTGAGCCCTCTCATAGCTCCATCCTGGCAAGGTTATGAGATCGTGCCGCAGATGGCTCTCAATTCGCGATTGTCCGTCGGAAGAGATGTTGATCACGCCGCAAACTTCGCCGCCAACGATCGCAGCCATCAGATTGCGAAGATCAGAGTAGATCATAAACCGCAAATCGTCGATCAATCCGAGTGCTTGTTTCATGACCGCCGCTAATACCCTATGAGCAGCATATACCGCGACATGCTTGGTCGCAATCGGATCCGGCGTTTCTTCCGCCTGCTTGGCCGGCTCTCTGTCGGCCAAAAAGTCCACTTGCGGCACGTTGACGCAACAAGCTAGAAAGTTCCGGCCTTGGCCAAGGATATCAATGGCTGGCCGATACTCGTCATCCTTGCCAGGGTGGGCTTGCCACTCGGCGAACATCGTCTTAATCTCTTGTTCAAGCTCGAGCATCTTGGCGCGCATGGCTTCCGCGTCCCCGGCAAGCTCCGGGTTGAGATTCTTGAACGCTTCACACGCTCGCGTGAAGTCTTCCTCGCTTATTATCACGGCCATTCTCCTTCGGGTTGTAGTTTTGTACGGTTATCAATATGGCACTGCGCCTCATTGACATTAATAGATACTAGCACATTTAAGCTATTTTGTCAATGATTTCTGACATTTTTACTAATCCCTAATTACAATTTACTAATTGCAAATCATATAGACATCCTCCTATTTTATGCTATAATACCTTCAAAATATGGATAAAAACATCTTAATTTACTTATTCGCCGTGCTAGGCAGTTTTTTGCTGACGGTATTGATTGTCCCGTTGATCGCCGCTTTCGCCAAAAAGCGTAATATTGTCGACGATCCTAAGACTGCCGCCCGCAAAGTCCACCCAGCGCCGATTCCGTTACTCGGCGGCACGGCTATTTTTATCTCCTCCTTTGTCATTCTTTTCATTTTGCGTTTTTTCCATCTGGCAAATTTCTCTCTGATTCCCGATCGTTATTTGTTTGGTATTTTCGCGGCCGGACTGATTATAATTATTGGCGGCTATCTGGATGATAAATATAATCTCCGTCCCAGCCGGCAGATATTTTTTCCGGTCATCGCGACTTTAGCGGTGATGTTTTTTGGCATCAATATCGGTTTTATTACCAATCCTTTTGGCGGCGCGGTCAGCTCGATTTTTTATATTTCGTCCATTGCCGGCTCAGTGATTATTTTTTTCTGGCTGATGGGCATGATGTATACCGCAAAATTCCTTGACGGTCTGGACGGCCTGGTTTCCGGCATGGCGGTTATTGCCTCGCTGATAATTTTTTTGGTCAGCCTAGATTGGGATGTGGCCCGATCAGCTACCGGACTTTGGGCGCTTATTCTTCTGGGCAGCGCTTTGGGGTTTTGGGTTTATAATTGGCAGCCGGCGAAGATATTTTTGGGAGAGGGCGGCGCTCTGTTTATCGGCTTTATTCTCGGCGTACTGTCGATAATTTCCGGATCAAAAATCACCACCACCTTGTTGGTTGTCGGAATTCCCGCCCTGGATGTTCTCTGGGTGATAATCCAGCGAATATTCAAAAAAGAATCGCCGTTTTCTCACGCCGATCGCAAGCATCTGCATTTTCAATTGCTTTCCGTCGGCCTGTCCAAGCGTGAATCAGTATTGTTGCTTTATCTTATCGCGCTGGCCTTTGGCTCGCTGGCGATTTTTTCCAGCAGCAGCGGCAAAGTCGCCAGCTTGGCTTTGTTAATCGCTTTGATGATTTTGTTGATATTTTTTATTTATTTAAGAAAAAGAAAATATGGAAGAAGCTAAAACGCCTAAAAGAAATCATTGGCCGCAGCTAGTCATCGTTGCTTGCGTGGTAATTATTATTGTTTTTATTACCGCTAATGTTATTAGCCAGAGGCAGAATAAATATTGCGATATCTCCATCGGCAATAATAAAATAGTTGCTGAATTGGCTGTTACTAAGGAACAAATGACGCAAGGACTGAGCGGACGCGATAAATTAGCGGAGGGCAAAGGAATGCTGTTTGTTTATGACGGCTATTATATCCCAAGTTTTTGGATGAAGGATATGAAATTCCCAATTGATATTATTTGGATCAAGGACGATATCGTCGCTGGCGCGGCCAAGAATCTGCCGCCGGAAGGAGAGCGGCCGCAGCAGACTTATGAGCCGCTGACTTTTATTAATTATGTCTTGGAAGTGCCGGCGGGATATACGGATAAATATGGGATCAAGATAGGGGATAAGGTAGAGATGAAATAATATCCTAGCAACTTCGCGTTTTCTAGAGAAAATTGGTTTTAGGGGCCACATGACCGGCCCTCTTTTTTTGACAATAAAATTAATTTATCGGATAATTAAAACAAGCTATATGATGAAAAAGACGATTAAAATAGTTTTGTATTTAATCCTGGCCGGTTTAATTGCCGGACTGTTTTATTATTATTCTCAGCCGATCGTTGATTTCGTCCAGCCGGTAATTATACGGTTAAATACTGCTATCAAGAGGCAACTGGCCGAGCTCTCGCCGGCCTGCCGCAAGCCGATTTATTATTCTCTTGGTGAAATTGATCCTGAATTCAATCTTCCCCGCGAGGAAATAATCAAGGCAACGGCTGAGGCGGCAAATATCTGGTCGCAACCGTTTGGCCATACGCTATTCGCCTACGCCACTTCCGGGCAGCTGAAGATAAACTTCATTTATGATTATCGCCAGCAGACATCTGATCAGCTCAAGGAGCTGGGAGTTATCGTCGATGATGATAAAAAGACCTATGAAAATTTAAAAGTGGAGCACGACGCCCTTAACAAGCAGTACTTGGAGAAAAAATCGCAGCTGCAGCGGCAGGCAGCCGACTATGAAAAAAAATTAAAAGCGTTTAACGCTGAAGTGGCTAAGTGGAATCAGCGCGGAGGAGCTCCGGCATCAGAGTATGATCGGCTCAAGCAAACGGAAGCAGCGCTGGAGCAGCAACGCCAGCAAGTCAATGCTCTGACGTCCCAGGTCAATAAGATGGTGGATGAGCTGAACACAATGGTGCGCAAGCTTAATCAATTGATCGCCAAGCTCAATCTTAATGTGAATAAATATAATGACATCGGCGATCAGACTGGAGAGCAGTTTGAAGCCGGTATTTATAATCAGAGTTCTACTAGTACTTCAATCAGTGTTTATGAATTTAATAACCATCAGGAGTTGGTGCGTCTGCTGGCGCACGAGCTGGGGCACGCGCTAGGACTCGATCATACCAGCAATACTGAGGATATCATGTATTATCTTAATATCTCCAAGAACGCTACGCCGACGTCAGCCGATCTCTCGGCGCTTAATGCCAAATGCAGCAGTAAATGACCAAGCCGTCATAGTCAGTTTTGATTGTCTTGACTTTTTAATAATTATTAGTATAATAATATAGATCGTTTTCAGATTTCAGAAATTGAGAGGACAACAAATCGAGGAGGACCAGAAGATGAATATTCAACTCTCTCGGGCGAGATTCGGCCACCAGCAACGGCAATACTATCGCTGGCGGCGAATATGGCGGCGATGCGGCGGGGAGGGCAGATGTTGCACCGAGTTTGTTTTTCCGAAGCCGCGCCCGACCATCTCTGTTAAAACTCTGAGGAAGTTGGCCTTGATCTCTATGGACAGGGTCAGAGAAATCAGAGGTCAGATAGCGAATTGGATGCGGCGTTTGAACGCCTTTGATTGGGAGGTGATCAAGGAGATCAAGAGGTGCGATGAGTTTAATCCGCTCTTTTCTTGGGATATTATGGAGATGGTAACGTTGGGCGAGGATGAGATTGAGAGTTATCAGCGAGACATCGAATTTTGTCGCCTAATGACGCACACTCTCAAGTTGCTGGTGGAGAAAGGTCCAATTGACTTGCGTCGGCAACTCAAGAAAATCCCCTTGAAGATCCCTTTGGAGAATCAACCGATGATTTGTAACGAGATTATCAGCGACAGCCAATAAAGTAGTTGCCGCTGTTTTTTATTGACCAAAACCATTGATTTTGCCTTGTTTTTACTATATAATTAATCTAGGTAAGTAATAGGGGATAACTTTTAGGCGATAAAAGACCTGAAAACTATCGTCTAGCAGTTTGTTGAGCGATAAGCATAAATTAAAAAGTTAATAAAAAATAATAATTAAGCAAAGAATTATGGCTAAAATGACCAAATCCCAAATCTTGGGAGCCCTTGCCGATGCCGCCGGTATCAGCAAGAAACAGACCGTAATGCTCATGGATAAAATGGTTTCCATGGCTTATGCTGAAGTAAAGAAAAACGGACAATTTGTCGTGCCAGGCATTGGCAAATTAGTCAAAGTGCAGCGCAAAGCCAGAATGGGCAGAAATCCCGCTACTGGCCAAGAAATTAAGATCCCGGCCAAGACTGTCGTGAAATTCCGCGTTGCCAAGGCTGCTAAGGAAGCCGTACTCTAGTAGTTTTTTCTTGGAAGGCACCATAAATTACCAGCCCCGCTTTGATGAAAGGCGGGGTTTTTGGTATAATAAACATAGTAACAAATTCATAAATTTGATTTTTATTTTATGAAGTTATTTAATAAAAATCCTAAAGAAGATTTAGGCCTTATTCAAGACGAGATTCAGACCAGTGTTTCTTTCACTTCTTTTTTTACGGCAGTAACGTTATTTTTTGTCGGTTTGCTGATAACGCAATATAAGAGCTTTGACCCGTCGGTCAGCATGCCAATTTTGTTCCTGATCCTCAGCACTTTCGGATTTTTGTATTCTACGTTGATTTTTGCCAATGCTTCCGGCAAGATAGCCCGCTTTGAAGAGAAAGACATCAGAAAAGATATGGGCCTGGGGAATTCTTTGTCGGAATACTTCGGCGTTTATCTGCTGGTCTTGTCGATTCCTTTGGTTATAAATGTAATAACGGAGGATTATTTTTTAAGAATCGCCACGATTCTTGCCGCCTTGGGCGGACTCTCAATCTATCACTTTGCCGGTTTTTCCATTATGGGCCGGTCATTTAAAAAGACTCATTATATTTTTTTATTATTGCTGGTAGCCTTAGAAGTGATGATGTATTTATTCCAGTTTAATAATATTTTTTATTTCACCTCGACCGCGGTAGTGCTGATTTTATTACTGATAGTGATTTCGGCTCTCTCCAGGGAATGAATATTTTTTTAGCTAATTTATAATTTATCATTTAAGGTTATGGTAAAGAAGCTTCCAGAAAAAGCCTGGGTGGTCACGGTGGATATGGGCTATGGCCATCAGCGCGCCGCCTATCCGCTTAAAGCCATCGCCGCCGGGCAAATTATCACGGCCAATAATTACCGCGGCATACCTGAAAAAGACAAAAAAATCTGGCAAGAAAGCCGGGTGTTTTATGAATTTATTTCCCGCTTCAAGATGGTGCCGCTTATCGGCAATAAGGTTTTTGAAATTTATGACAGGATCCAGGCCATCCCGAAATTTTATCCGCGCCGCGATCTCTCCAAAGGCAATGCTCAGCTCAAAGAAATCTACGTCTTATTCAAGACCATGGATTGGGGCAAGCATCTGATTGAAAAATTGGCGGCCCAGCCATTGCCGCTGGTGACTACTTTTTTTATCACTGCCATGATGGCGGAATACTATAATTATCCGGGAGAAATCTATTGCGTCCTGTGCGATGCCGATATTTCCCGCAGCTGGGTGCCGCCGCAGCCGAAAAATAGCCGGATTATTTATCTGGCTTCCAATAAGCGCGTGGAAGAAAGATTAAAATTGTACGGAGTTGATTCCAAGAATATTTATTTGACCGGTTTCCCCTTGCCCGAAGAGAATGTCGGTGAAAAACTCGCTTATCTGCGTCATGACTTGGGCCGGCGCTTGATCCAGCTGGACCCGCAAAAAGTTTATTTGTCAAAGTACAAGGCCAGCATCGCCTCAATGCTGGGGCAGGATAATTTTAAGAGTAGGCCGGTGCGGCCGCTCACCATCACTTTTGCCGTCGGCGGCGCCGGCGCCCAAAGAGATCTAGGCGTTGAAATTTTGCGTAGCTTAAGAAAGGACATCGCTGCCGGCCGCGTTCGCTTGAATTTGGTGGCTGGAGCCAATCAGGAAGTGAATAAATTTTTTGCCCGGGCGACGCGAAGCTGCCGTTTTGTCAAAAAATGCAGAAAGAACGTGAAGATTATTTTTGCCGAAAATAAAATGCAGTATTTCAAACAATTTAATAAAGTCTTGAGGGAGACTGACATCTTATGGACCAAACCATCGGAATTATCTTTCTATTGCGCTCTCGGTTTGCCGATAATTATCGCGCCGCCCATCGGCTCGCAAGAAATTTTTAATCAGAAATGGCTGACCTCCATCGGCGCCGGCATGGATCAGGACGATCCCCAGTACGTTAATGAATGGTTATGGGATTGGATCAGTTCCGGCTGGCTGGCCGAGGCGGCAATGCACGGATTTGTTGAAGCGCCAAAATACGGTTTATATAACGCGCAAAAAATCATTTTTCATAAATACAAGGAAGCCAGAAAGGTGCAGACGATTTTGCAATACTAAAATTAGCTTATAGCCCGCCTACGCTTTATTAGTTTCGGACGGGTAAACTTTTAGCTGTTAGCTTTGTAGCTTTTGGAATTGACAAAGGGCAGTAAAAATGTTAAGCTATTTAAGCCAAAATTCCCTCTAGCCTTAATTATTGGAAATGAAGCATCAGGCGATCGCCAGCACCTTTAAAGCGTTCCAATGCTATTGTGCATATACCGATGAAGGGGGTTAAAGAGAGCTTGAATGTGTCGGTGGCATTTGGGATTGCGGCCTATGTAATTATGAATTAAAAAATTTATTCTTAATTGATGATTCTTAATTAAATTAACGGGGTATAGCGCAGTTGGTAGCGCGCGCCGTTCGGGACGGCGAGGTCGTGGGTTCAAGTCCCGCTACCCCGACATCATAAAAAAATAAACAAAGAGATGTCTGAACTAAAACATTTAGCGATAATCATGGATGGTAATCGTCGCTGGGCCAAAGATAATGGCCTGCCGGCACTAGAGGGTCATCGTCGCGGCTATGACAAAATGAAGGAAACAGGCCAGTGGTGCATTGATCGCGGTATTACCACTATGACCGTTTATGCTTTTTCCACGGAAAATTGGAACCGTGAGCAAGAAGAAGTTAATTATTTAATGGATTTACTTTACAAAGTAGTAACATCAGAGGTAGCAGAATTTAATAAACGAGGCATTAGGATGAAAATTATCGGCTCAAGCGAGCGTTTATCGGAAAAATTAGTGAAAGCAATCGCCGCTGCCGAGGAGCAGACCAAAAATAATACCAAAGGCATTTTAAATATTTGTCTTAATTACGGCGGCCGTTTAGAAATAGTGGAGGCAGTGAAAAAAGTAGTTGCTGCCGGAATTCCCGTCGACCAAATAACCGAAAAAACTATTTCGGAAAATATTTGGATGGCCGGCCAATCAGATCCGGATTTAATCATCCGCACTTCCGGCGAGCAGCGCTTGTCAGGATTTATGACTTGGGAAAGCGTTTATAGCGAATTTTTATTTGTTGATAAACATTGGCCGGATTTTTCTGAGAGCGATCTGGATCAGGCGATAAACGACTACAACAATCGCCGCCGTCGATTTGGAGGTAATTAAAATCAAGCCCCGCCTTAAACGGCGGGGTTTTAAATTTTATAAAAAAGAAGAGCCGTTAAGCAGAGTGCTTAACGGCGCGGATTCCAATGTTGTAACTGGTCGCGGCGCGGCTGATGGCCGAATTGCCAAGCGAGCATGCAGACAATCAGCTCAATCAGCAGTCCGAGCGATGCCGCAAACGGACTACTGATGTTAGCGCTTATGATTGCCAGCAGCGTCCCGCTAGCGATAAGCACTAGGGCATCCCGACGGGGATGCCTCAGGTCTCTGCCGATGGCGGTCGCTGCCTGCAAGAGGTCATCAAGGGAAAAGACAATGATGATCAATGTAAGCAAGCAAGCGACGGCCATCTGAGTCATTATGGTTATGGCCTCATTCTGGATTAACCAGCCGATTAGAGCCAAAGCGATCACTGCAACGGCATTAGCGATGAAAAGAACGATCACTATCTTTCTCATGGCGGATCCTCCATTGTTGGTTTCATTAATTTATATCATAATCAGGCAATTGTGTCAATAATTGGCCTAGTTTATCCGGATATGATAAAATAGGCGCATGGATCTATTCGACCACAATTTAGCCCAAAAAATGGCCAAAGAAGCCCCCTTGGCGGATCGGATGCGCCCCATTTCTTTAGAGCGGTTTTTTGGCCAGGAGCAGATTATCGGCGCCGGCAAGCTGCTGCGGCAACTGATAGAAAAAGACGAGATTCCTTCGTTGATTTTTTGGGGCCCGCCGGGCACCGGCAAGACCACTTTGGCCAAGATAATTGCCAATCTGACTGACTCGGAATTCATTTCTTTTTCCGCGGTGAATTGCGGCGTGTCTGATCTCAAAGCGATTATTAGAGAAGCCGCCGACAAGAGGAAATTTAATAGTAAAAAGACGATTTTATTTATTGACGAGATTCATCGTTGGAATAAGTCGCAGCAGGACGCGCTTTTACCGCATGTGGAGACTGGCATAGTAACGCTTATTGGAGCGACGACCGAAAACCCAAGTTTTGAAGTCAATTCTGCCTTGCTGTCCCGTACGCGTGTTTTTGTTTTGGAGCAATTGACTGAAGGCGATTTGGTGGCGATTTTAAAATCGGCGTTACTGGACAAAGAAAAAGGGTTGGGAAATCATAAGATAAAAGCCGATGACGAGGTGCTGGAATATCTAGCCAAACTATCAAATGGCGATGCGCGTGTCGCGCTTAATGCCCTGGAACTTGCCGTTAAAGCGACGAAATCGCTCAAATCTGGTATAATTAAGTTGGATAAAAAAGCAATTAAGGAATCGTTGCAGCGCCATAGCCACCTTTATGATAAAACCGGCGATCAACATTACAATATTATTTCCGCTTTACATAAGTCACTGCGCGGCTCCGACGCGGACGCGGCGCTCTATTGGCTGGCGCGGATGCTAGAGGCCGGAGAAGATCCGCTTTATGTGGCGCGCCGCTTGGTGCGCTTTGCCAGCGAGGATGTCGGTTTGGCTAATTCACTGGCCCTGACGCAGGCGGTAGCCGGCTACCAGGCCTGCCATTTTATCGGCATGCCGGAGTGCAATGTGATTTTGGCGCAAGTCGTCGTCTATTTGGCCAAGTGCCAGAAATCCAATGAGCTTTATGAAGCATATTTGAACGTACAGCAAGATGTCAAAGAAACCATGGATGAGCCGGTACCGCTGCATTTGCGCAACGCTCCGACAAAACTGATGAAGAATCTGGGCTATGGCAAAGATTATAAGTATAGCCCAAAATATAATTATCGGGAAGAACAGGAATATTTGCCGGAAAGTTTGAAAGGAAAGAGGTATTTGAAATAGTTATTTATTTATTAAAGCTGAAAAGCTAACAGCTATAAGCAAAAAGCTAGTTATATGTTAAAAGAAAAATCAGCCGGAATAATTTTATATCGTGTTGACGCGCCAGAAGGCGTGCAATATTTATTATTGTATCTGCGCGGCGATTATTGGAATTTTTCCAAAGGCCACATCGAGGAAGGGGAGAGCGAGGCGGAGGG
>CAIOLF010000019.1 GCA_903859075.1 Candidatus Buchananbacteria bacterium | reverse complement strand
AATGTCGGTAGAAGATATGGCGCAGCGGCCACTGTACTACTCCATCGTCGATGAAGTCGACTCGATCTTAATCGACGAAGCCAGGACGCCGCTGATTATTTCCGCGCCGGACATGGAGTCCACTGATAAGTATTATCAGTTCGCGCAGATCGTCGCCAAGCTAAAAGAGAATGAGGATTATAATATCGATGAAAAAATGCGCGCTTCCACCTTGACCGACGAAGGTTTGGCTAAGGTGGAAAAAATGCTCGGGGTGGAAAATATCTATACCGACCGCGGCATTTCCGAGGTGCATCATATCGAGCAGTCCCTCAAGGCCCATGCCTTATTTAAGAAAGACAAGGATTATGTCGTCAAAGACGGGGAGATAGTGATCATTGATGAATTTACCGGGCGCATGATGTTCGGGCGCCGCTATAGCGAAGGACTGCACCAAGCGATCGAAGCCAAAGAAAACGTCAAAGTCCAGCGCGAAAGCAAGACGCTGGCGACGGTTACTTTCCAGAATTATTTCCGCCTTTACGAGAAGCTTGCCGGCATGACCGGCACGGCCGCGACTGAAGCTGAGGAATTTTCCAAGATTTACGAATTAGATGTGACGGTCATTCCGACCAATAAGCCGATGATCCGTAAAGATAATAATGATCAGATTTATAAGAATGAGAGCGGAAAATTCACGGCGCTTATCCGGGAAATAAAAGAACGGCATGCCAAAGGCCAGCCGATGCTTATCGGTACTGTCTCCATTGAAAAAAATGAATTATTGTCCGAGTTATTGGCGCGCGAGGGAGTGGAGTGCCAGGTGCTCAATGCCAAACACCATGAGAAAGAGGCGCATATTATCGCTCAGGCCGGCAAGTTCGGCGCAGTGACGGTAGCCACCAATATGGCCGGCCGCGGCGTGGATATTATCCTGGGCGGCTATCCCTTTGATCAGGCGGAATATGAAAAAGTGGTGGCCGCCGGTGGTTTGTGCGTACTCGGCACGGAGCGGCATGAATCGCGCCGTATTGATAACCAGCTGCGCGGCCGCAGCGGCCGCCAAGGTGATCCCGGATCATCCAGATTTTATATTTCCCTTGATGATGACTTGATGCGCATCTTCGGCTCGGACCGGATGAAGTCGCTGATGAATACCCTCGGCGTCGCCGATGACATGGCGATTGAAAACGGCTGGATTTCCAAATCCATAGAACAGGCGCAGAAAAAAGTAGAGAGTAATAATTTTGACATCCGCAAACACTTAGTTGACTACGACGACGTGATGAATAAGCACCGCGAGACGATTTACCGCAAGCGGCGGCAGATCCTCGGTGGCGTCGATACCAAAGAGACGATAATCGCCGCGATTGAGCGGGAGATTGATAATATTGTGTTATTTCATACCCAAAATTCCGACGAGTCGCAGTGGAATCTGGAAGAAATTTACGAAGCCGTTGGCACTATTTATCAGGTTAAAAAAGAATTACGCAAGACGCTGGAAGAGCTGAGGCAAGAAGCCGGGGACCGGGCCGAGGATCTGATCGCCCAGGATAAAATCAGAAATTATTTGAAAAAATTAGCAGTGGAAGAATACAACGAGCTGGAAAAGCGTGTTAATATGCTGCCGGCTAATGGCATCGATATGCTGCCGATGCGCCAAGTGGAGCGCGGCATCTTGTTGCGGGTGATTGATACGCTTTGGATTGAACATCTGGATACCATGCAATATATGCGTACCGGCATCGGACTGCGCGGCTATGGCCAGCGCGATCCGCTGGTGGAATACAAGCGCGAGGCGTTTAATATGTTCAAGGAGCTGCTGGGGCTGATCGACCAGCAGATCGCTTACAGCATTTTCAAGATCGGCCTGGTGGCGCCGCAAGAAATTGCCAAGACGGAAGAAAAACAGAAAAACATCCAGCTGCATGGCGCGTCCGACGAATCGACCTATCATTCGCCGATGGAGGAGGACGAGGGGATAAAAGAACGCAAGGCCGACAAAATCATTGAAGATAAGTCGCATTTTGACGGAGCAAAAGTCGGCCGTAATGATCCTTGCCCGTGCGGAGCGACTACTGCCGATGGAAAACCGGTAAAATTCAAAAATTGTCACGGCAAGTAATGTATTTATATTAAGTAAATAAGCGGAGTCCGCCTCTGGCTGGCGGCAGCGGTAAAAAATTCAAACAGTGTCACGGGAAATAATATGGCCATAAAACCAAAATGTGATAAATGCAAAAAGGAATTGCTCGAATTCGGGGCGATATTGTTAAGTCCGCCTGATAAGAAAAATAATGTTAAAAAGTTCCATTTATGTATGAAGTGCTACCGAGATTTTGAGAAGACGCTGCAAAAATAATGGCAGTGGTTTAGGAAAATAAAATAATTTATGGAGCATTTAGCCATCATGCGCAAGTCCTGGGGACTGACGCCAGTGCCTAATGGCGTTAAGATGTATTAAATTTTAATATGGTAAAAATAATCTTTGAATCGCATTCAACGACTACCGATAATGAAGCCCATATCTCATCCGGTTGGAAAGATGTTGATTTGTCGGAGCTGGGACTGCAGCAATCAAAAGAGCTGGGAGAGAGAAGTGTAGATAGGAATCTCGACGCTGTGTTTTGTTCTGATTTGATACGGGCAGTGCATTCAGCAGAGATTGCCTTTGGCGACAGCAATATCCCTATTATTAAAGACGCTCGATTACGCGAATGCAATTATGGCGATTTAAACGGCGCGCCGAGCGAGGAGGTCGATAAAGAAAAGCCGCAGAGAATCACGACGCCGTTTCCCAACGGCGAAAGCTACGAGCAGACAACTCAAAGAATGAAAGAGTTCCTCGATGATTTGAAAAAAAATTATGATGGCAAAACACTCATGGTCATCGGCCATCGCGCCACGCAGTACGGCTTGGAAAATCTGATCAATAAAGTTCCTCTAGAAGTCATTATTCCGGCGCCATGGAAGTGGCAGCCGGGCTGGATTTATAATTTAGAATAATTATGATCAAACTGGGAAAATACAAACATTTCAAGGGCATGGAAGTGGAGGTAATCGGCGTGGCCAAGCACAGCGAGACACTGGAGGAATTGGTGATATACCGTCATGAAGGCGAATTGTGGGCGCGGCCGATTGCTATGTTTGAAGAAGAAGTAGAGGTGGACGGTCGGAAAGTCCCGAGATTTGAATTTATAACCTAAAACCATATGGAAATCCAAAACAAAGAAATGCATCGCATCGACTCCACGGCGATTATCTATCGTAAGCGCGGCGATGATTTTGAGTACTTGATTACTAAGAGAAGCTTGGCAAAAAAAGCGTTTCCTGGCAAATGGACGGTGCCCGGCGGCGGATTGGAAACGGATGATTATATTAATGCTCCGCAGACCACTACCGGTGGACATTGGTATTTTGCGATTGAAAGATCATTAATGCGAGAAATTAAAGAAGAAGTAAATCTGGAAATTGATAAAGTGAGATATCTGTTGGATATGACACTTATCCGTCCAGATGGTATACCGCTAATTGTGCTTAGTTTTTACGCGCAATATGTTTCCGGCGAGGTGGCCCTTGATGAAGACAGCATTGAATTCGCCTGGGCGACCTGCGAGGAGTGCAAAAATCATGATTTGATAGACGGCATCTTTGAGGAAATAGAAATGGTGGATAAAATACTAAAAGGCGGGGATGAAGACGAGATTATAAAGAATTCACCGCTGAGAAAGTAATTTTGTAATTGATTCTTAATTCTTAATTAATAATTCTTAATTGAACGAAGATGCCCGAACTCCCCGAAGTACAAACCATCGTCAGCGAACTCAACAGGAAAATCAAAGGCAAAAAAATCAAGGACGTCAAAGTTGACGCGACCAGATCGGCCCAACCGTCGCCGAAAGTTTTAATTGATAAAAGCAAAGGTAAGACGATCAAGGCCGTCAAGCGGCGCGGCAAGATGATCGATATCGATCTAGGCGGCGATCATAATATTTTAATCCATCTTAAAATGACGGGCCAATTGGTGTATGTTGCTAAAAGTGGAAAAAAAATATCGGGTGGCCACCCGATTGGAGTAGTGGGAGCATTACCCAACAAATTTTCACACGTAATCATATCTTTTACCGACGGCTCAGTATTATATTTCAATGACATCCGCAAATTCGGCTGGGTAAAATACGCCAGCAATCTGGAAAGGGAATTGGCGCGCCAAAAATTCGGCGTGGAGCCGTTTGATAAAGAATATACGCTGGAGAATTTCAGAGCGATAATCAAGCGCAGCCCCAAGAAAAAAATCAAGCAGCTATTGATGGACCAGCAGAAAATAGCCGGCATTGGCAATATTTACGCCGATGAATCACTGTTTGCGGCCAAAATTTTGCCGACACGCCGCGCCGGAAGTTTGAAAGAAAAAGAAATTAAAGAATTATTCACTGTTATCCCCAGGATTCTGAAATTTGCCATCAGCAAGGGCGGCACTTCCGCCGATAATTACGTGCGCAGCAATGGCACTAAAGGCGGCATGATGCCATATCTCAAAGTTTACGGCCGAGAAGGGGAAAAATGCCGGCGTTGTGGTGGAACAATAAAAAAAGTCCGCCTGGGCGGACGGGGGACGCATTATTGTCCTAAATGTCAAAAATGATTTACCGATGCTAATATACTAAATGTATGCTAATTATACTAATGAATTCAATTCGTATCATTAGTATGAATTCGTATATTAGCATCGCCCCTGATTAAAATATAATAAATAACCAGTAAAAGAAGGTCGCCAGAGCGACGCCGATTATTAATCCGGCAATAATCTGAGAAAAAGTATGCCCGACGCACTCTGATAATTTTTCATAGTCAGATTTTTTTCCCTTAAAAACTTCTTTAGCTACTAGGTTGGTAAGAATGGCGTTGCGGCTCAACTCGCGTCGCAAACCAGCGGCATCACGGATTACTAACACCATCAGAATAAAAGAAACGGCAAAAGCGGCACTATCCAGGCCTTCGCGCAAAGCAATGACGGTGGCAAGAGAGGCGACTAAGGCGGTATGGGATGATGGCATCCCGCCATAATCGAAAAAAATATGCCGCCAATTCAGATTTTTTGGAATACCATCAATGGCCAACTTGACAATCTGCGTGATAAATCCGACCAAAACTGGTATAATGAATAATGTGTACATAAATAATTAATTAAAAATTAAGAATTAGGAAAAATTGGAATTTAAAATTAATAGTCTTTAATAATTTATGCAATATTTTTTTGCTATTATCGCCGGTCTGATTCAGGGCGTTGCTGAATTTATACCTGTTTCCAGCTCCGGACATCTGATAATCTTCCATGATATGTTCCGTTTCAATCTCCCTGATAATGTCCTTTTTGACGTTACTCTGCATCTTGGCACCGCGCTTGCTCTCATTATCGTGTTATATAAAGATATTCTCAAGGTAATCAGGGGATTTTTTTCCAGCCTGGCTAATCGGAATTTGGCCCAGAATTATAACCAGCGTTTGGCTTGGCTGGTGATCATCGGCACTATTCCCGCCGGCATCCTGGGCTATTTATTTGACCGCTTAATTGAAAAAAACCTTCATAATAGTCCGATCGCTCCGCTTATCGTCGCTACTATGCTTATCGGTGTGGCCGTTCTCTTTTTTATAGCAGAGAAGTATGCTAAGCAGAACAAGACGTTGGCGGAAATGAATAAAAAAGAGGCCTTTATTCTGGGTTGCGCCCAGGCCACGGCGCTTATCCCTGGCACCTCTCGTTCCGGTATTACTATTATAGCAGGTTTATGGAAAAATTTAAAAAGATCGGACGCGGCCAGATTTTCTTTTTTATTGTCGGTACCGGCTATTTTGGGCGCTGGCCTGGTCTCTGCCAAAGACATCTCGGACTGGCACGCCTTGCCTTATAAAATTTTGGCAGTCGGCTTTTTAGCTGCAGCCATCTCGGGGTATTTTTCGGTTAAGTATCTGCTGCGCTATTTTTCCAAGCACACACTGAGGCCTTTTGCCTGGTACCGGATAATCTTGGGCCTGATTATAGTGATTTGGGTGATTTTCAGGTAAATAATAATAGGATATTATTAATAATTTAAAAATATGAGAGCATTAATCAAGCTTATTATCGTCATCCTGATTATTTTTGGGGCGGTTTTCGGCTACCAGATTATGAAATCCAATAAGCAGCCGGCAACGATTTTTACCATTGAAAAAGGGGAGAGCACCAAGATTATTGCCAAGAATCTGCAAGAGAGCAGATTAATCGGCAGCGTCTGGACCTTCCGGCTTTATGCCAAACTGACCGGCGCAGAAAATAAATTTGTTGCCGGCAACCATCAGCTAGAAGCCAATCTAAACATCTCTAATCTTATTAAAAGTTTGGAGACGGAAAAAAATATTAGCAAAGAAAAGAACATTACTTTTATTGAGGGCTGGAATAATCGGGAAATTGCGAAATATTTGTCAGACAAGGGGATAGTATCAAAGGATGAGTTTTTGGCGGCAACGAATCTGGATAAATGGAAAAGCCAGTATGATTTTTTGAGCGGAGTGAAGGCACAGACGCTGGAAGGATTCATTTTTCCCGATACTTACCGGATTTTCAGCGATGCCTCATCCGAGGATATTATCAAAAAAGCCCTGGATAATTTTGATAAGAAATTAACTTCGGAAATGCGCTCGGATATAAAAAGTAAAAGCTTAGATTTGCCGCAGGTACTGACTATGGCTTCAATCGTTGAGGGCGAGGCCAACAATGAAAAGGATATGAAATTGATCGCTGACGTTTTTTCCAAGAGAATTGCCAAAGGAATTGCCTTGCAGTCCGACGCCACTGTCAATTATGTTACCGGCAAGGGACTGACCCGTCCGACAGCCGCTGATTTGGCAATTGACTCACCTTATAATACTTACAAATATCGCGGTCTGCCCCCGGGGCCTATAGACAATCCGGGACTTACAGCGATTAAAGCCGTTATTTATCCGACGCCTAATGAGTATTATTATTTCATCCACACCAAAGAGGGCAAGGCGGTTTACGCCAAGACATATGATGAGCATCTGGCGAATGTAGCTAAGTATTTAGATAAATAGAGTTGGCTTTCAGCCATAAGTGAGTTGGTTTGAGAATTGAAAATTAGAAATTGAAAATTATTTACATTTTATGTCCGAACCGCTAACTAACGGCGAACAAGAGTATTTGCTGAAAATCGCCCGCGCGACTCTGGAAAAACATCTAATCAACGGAGAGATTCTTGAGCCGCAGACGACCAACCAGCATTTGTGGCAGAAGCTTGGCGTTTTTGTGACGCTTACCAATAAAGGCGAGCTTCGAGGATGTATCGGTTATCTTGAGCCGGTGGAACCGTTGATTTTGGCGGTCAGGGATAATGCTCTGGCGGCGGCTAGTGACCCTAGATTTTTGCCGCTTAGATCCAGTGAATTGCAAAATATTATCATAGAGATTTCTATATTGACTGAGCCAGAAAAAGTGGAATTCAAAGATATTAAAAAAGGCGACGGAGTGATAATTAAAAAGGGGATGAATAGCGCCACTTATTTGCCCCAGGTCTGGGAGGATTTACCGCAAGCGGAGGTTTTTTTTGGCACCTTGTGCCAAAAGGCCGGATTGGAGACGGATTGTTACCTGAAGGGTGGCATGGATTTTTATCGCTATCAAGCAGATGTCTTTAGTGAATAATATTCAAAATTAGACAAAATATTAATAATTATGGCCGGTATTGACTTTTCACTGATTTTTGTTATAATTACCTCATAAATTAATTTCCGCAGACAGTGGGCAGCTATAAAAAGCGTGAGACCTACCGAGGAATAAGAGCTGTTTCAGCTATTTTCTGGTCTGTGGATAACCCACAGATTTTTTGATTAATAATTTCATTAGAAAGCTAATTTTATAAATATGCCAAAGACAAAAAGCCAAAAGACGGAAATCGTCAAAAAGCTTGAGGATGATATCGCCAGAATGAAAGCGGCGGTCATGTTTAACTTTTCCGGAATTCCCGTCAAGGAGATCAATAAATTAAGGGATGATTGCCGCAAGGAAGGCCTGGACTATTTAGTTGCCAAAAAAACCCTATTGAAACGGGCTTTGGCCGCCAAAGGATTTCCAGATGTCGCCGGCAAAGATTTTGAAGGCGAAATTGCCGCCTTGTTTTCTTTTGACGACGAGGTAGCTCCGGCCAGAGTAGTCGCCACCTTTGCGAAAGAAAATGAAAAGGCCAAATTCGCCGGCGGGATCTTCCAAGGCGTTTTTATTGATGTCCAGAAAGTACTGGAATTATCCAAAATTCCTTCCAAGAAAGAATTACTGGCCAAGGTCGTGGGTTGTCTGTCTAATCCCTTGTCCGGCATTGTCCTAGTGCTGAGCGCCATCAAAGAGAACAAAGAAAAAGCAACAGTTTAAATAATAAATAATTAAATAATGGATCTCTCAGGTCGGCGCGCTTCGCGCTTGACGCTCGAGATGACATTAATAAGGAAAGTACTAATAATATGTCAGAAGAACAAAAAGAAGTCATGGTGCCGGAGAAATTCAAATCTTTGGTCGACCAGATTGATAAATTGTCAGTCATTGACTTGGCTGAATTAGTCAGGGTGTTAGAAGAGAAATTCGGCGTTTCCGCCGCCGCTCCGGTCATGGTTGCCGCCGCTGGCGCCGCCGCTGTCGAGGAAAAGGACGCCTTTGACATTGAGCTTACCAGTTCCGGCGCCAATAAGATCGCCGTCATTAAGGAAGTCCGGACAGTTACTGAGCTCGGCCTCAAGGAAGCCAAAGACTTAGTCGATGGCGCTCCGAAGCTGGTCAGGGAAGGAGTCAAGAAGGAAGAAGCGGAAAAAATCAAGAAACAGCTGGAAGCCGCCGGCGCTACAGTAACTTTGAAATAATAGTTACTTTATAAAAAATCCCTTCCGTTTAGCGGGAGGGATTTTTGTTTGTTGTTTTAGAAATCCATTTCAATCAGATAAACTTTATTATCGGAAAGCAAGTAGATCTTTTTTTCTTTTTCCAGCAAAGCCAAGGAGCTGACGCTGCCAAAATCTTTGGAAGTATATTGTTTTAGCAGAGCCCCATTATTATTGTAAGCGATTACGCGTTTATTTTCTCCGTCAAGGACAAAGATATAATTGGATTGCGGGCTGGTGGCCAGCTGGGCGATATTTTTAAGCGGCGGTTCAATTGCCGCCCAAGTTTTGTCTTCGATTTTGTTTTTAGCAAAGTGCCTGATTTCCCCGGTGGTTCTGCCAAAATACAGGCCGCCGTCAAGGGCGATGGCCGCGCCGTTGCCGGCATCGCCGCCAGCAATCCAAGCGCTGCCGCTATTTAATTTGTTGTCGGCTGTCATAGTGTGCTTATAGACCTGATTTTTCTCGGCTTTAAGCAGATAAACCTTGCCTTCATAAATTTCCAAGTCGGTAATCTTAACGTCACTGGAATACGACTTGGTTAGAGTTTTTTTTGCCAGATCAAAAATAAAAACATCTTTGTCGCCATTTAGAATCATGGCTGCCTGGCCGTTTAGGGCGACAATTTTTCTAACTTGGGAAAGTTCGCGCAGAGCGGTACTGCTAGCCTGGCCGGAAGCTTCTTCTATCAGATATAAATTTTGATTATTATTATCGAATGACAGTAAAGTGTTGCCAACGCGAGCAATGCCGGCGGTTTGCGCGTTCCCGTTGATTTTACTCAGATCAGCGATTATTTTTGGATTATCAAGGTAGGCGATTTTTTGCAGCGCCTGCGATATCTTGTCAATGCGTCCTTGCAGGCGATTACGCTCGCCGTCATATTTCCTTTTATCAGGAATTTGGGCTAGCAAGGATCTGGCTTCCTGAAGCGATTGCTTAGCTCCTGCTTCATCGTTAAAAATATTTTGCGCTTCGGCGCCGTTTACCTTGTCTTCTATCTGTTTGGTCAGTGTTTCAATGCCGGTTTCCTGGTTGGCATTTTCTGCGGAGCGCCCGAGCCAGACCACGCTTTGGCTAAACAGGAAAACCAAGACAAAAACAATGGTTAGAATCGCTTTTTGCCATAGCTTGAGTCCAAACAGCCAGCCGGCCAGGCGGTTTAACTTGTTGTTGGCCTTGTCGGAGGCACCGCTGCCGTTAAAAGCGTTGCTTTCCACTCTGGCCGGTTCAGCGGCCAGACGATCATCCTCATCCAGTGATATTCTCCCGGTTTCTTTTCTTATCTCAATTACTTCAACAAAATCGCCGTCAGCTGATTTTATTTTTACCGCTATTTCCGTTTCCACTTCTGAGTCTTGCAGGTCGACAGCGGGAGAGCCGCGGCGGGCCTTAATTTTAGCGGCGATAATATCTTTTAATCGGATTAGCCCAATCTTTAAATATTTATAAAGGAATCTCAAGAGAATAAAGAGATAATAGCCGATTTTTTTTAGGGCTAAGAGCAGGCCGCGGCCGATGATTATAAGCATCCGTTGCCAATTGGGCAGCAGTGACGGCGCCAGATATTTTTCAGTTTTATGCTGGGTGGTAAGCAAGCGCTCAATGGAACCTTGCGGGTGGTCGTTATCATAGCGGCGGGGCCCCGCTGGGCTGGCATAATGCTGGCTGGCGGGAATCATCTCTTCCTCGTCTTCTTCCTGGTAATCCGGCTCCAGTAATAAGCAGTAAAAATTGCTGCTGGCGCCGCCGCTGGTTTCTTTGAGGGCGCTGCCGATTTCGGACATGGCCGAACTGGAAACATTTTCGGAGATAATATTGCCCAGGTCGTTTTGGGAGACATATTCAAAGATGGCGTCGTTGCAAATGATGATATTATCCTTGGGAGTTATTTCACCGCTGATTAAATTAGAGAACATTTTTTCCTGGTCGATTTTAATCTTCTTTTCGCCCGACTGGGAGAGAATATCGACGATGATTAAGCCGTGTTTTTTCTTTTCATGATAGAGGAGCGCCTTGGCTTGCCCAATTTGACTCAAATTAATTTTATTCTTATGGGTCAAACCGATAAGAATATTAATGTTGCGCAAGTCAACCTTTTCTATGGAATCATTGATGGCTTTATTAATCCGACGGTTGGCGCGCGCCAGGCAGTCTTCGAATCTTTTTTCGACTCCATATTCCGTAGCGAAAGGTGGCAGGTAATATTCTGTTTTTAGGTCGGCTAAAATCTCAATCAGATCATCTAAAAAGCTTTCTGGCAGGCTGAAAAGTTCGACTAAGCCGAAGATAACCCCCAATTTCTCGCCCCAATCGCCTTCCGGACGGGAAATAAAAGTGTCACCGGTGATATTGCCGTCAGATTCAAGAGACAGCTTGCTGATTTTTATGCTAAATTTGTCCATTGGCTTTATTTAGTGATTTATTTTTTCGTTTTGGCACAAAAAATTACCGTGTAGGGGTTTACACTTGTTTTATAATATTATACAATAAAATCATAAAAAGGTGAATATTCAATTAAATTTATGCTTGAACAACTTTTTGGTTCAAAAACCAGAGTCATGCTTTTACGCCTATTTTTGAACAATCCCGGCAATTTTTTCTTTGTGCGGGAAATTGCCAGGAATTTGAAAACGCACTTAAACTCCGTCAGGCGGGAACTGGGCAATTTAGAAAATATCGGCATCATTGGCGTCCATACCAAGGAGGATTTGGAGAAAGAAGCCGGTAAAAAGCTTAAGGATAAGAAGAAGTATTATAAGTTAAATTCTAAATTCGTTTTTTTGGACGAATTGCGGTCGCTCTTAGTTAAAGCCCAAATAATCATGGAACAGTCACTGGCGGAAAAAGTGGAAAAGATCGGCAACGTCAGCTTGTTCTTGCTCTCCGGCATTTTTGTCGGCCGGGAAGACGCGCCGGTCGATCTGCTGGTTGTAGGCACGGTAAATCGCAAGAAGTTTTTGCGCCTGATCTCTGATTTCGAGCGCGAATTAGGCCGTTCCATTAATTATACGATCATGAGCAAACAGGACTTTGTCTATCGCCGCGGCCTCACGGATCGTTTTGTTTACGACCTGCTGGAGCATAAGAATTTGAGGGTAATCGATAAACTCAAAAACTAGCTGTTAGCTTATAGCTTTTGGCTTTCAGCTTTAAACCAAATTCACATCCAATTCAATTTTAATTTATTTAATCTAAAAGCTAACAGCTAAAAGCCATAAGCTAGTTCATATGTATTTAATCATCAATACTGCCCCAATTGATAAGATAGAAATCATCCTGGCCAAAACCAAGGATGATTTTAAGTTGAAGGTAATGCCGGGGGAAAGGAAGCAGTCGGAAAAGCTATTAATCGGAATAACTGCTTTTTTGAAAGTAAACAAGCTAAAGCTTGATCAATTGAAGGGGATAGGCGCGGTAAGCGGGCCGGGACGGTTTACTTCTATCAGAATAGGCGTTACTTTGGCCAATGTTCTGGGTTATGGTCTAGGGATTCCGGTAGCCGGCATTGAGGCGGGAGAGTACAAAAATTATCCGGAATTAACTAAAAGGATCATAATAAGATTAAGTCACGCCAAGCCGGGAATGGTGGTATTGCCAGTCTATAACGCCGAACCTAATATTACTCGGGCCAAACCAAAAAAATAGCCGAATCATTACATAAAATCCGTCCCGCTGTTCGCGAACAGCGGGACGGATTGTTTAGTTATCCACATCCTAGTTAAGGAAATATCCTAATATAAAATATTTTTTGTTTTATTTTTT
>CAIOLF010000018.1 GCA_903859075.1 Candidatus Buchananbacteria bacterium | reverse complement strand
GGCTTGCCGCTGTTGCCACTGCTATTATCGCTAAAAATCCCCGTCTGTAAATTTTTTAACAATTGCGAGACCAGGGTATTCAAGAATTCTTCCACGAAATCGGCGATGGTATTGGTAAAGGTGGCCACGCCGATATCGGCCTTATCCTGGGCGCGACGGAACTGATCGGCAACGACCGTTCCCGGCGTCAGGATTTTTCCGGCCAAACTCTTAACATCTTTCCATAAACTATTGGTATCGCCTTCTTTCTCTGCCGTGTGCACTTTTTCGGCCACCGTTTGGAAAGCATCGCTCTGTAATTGTAAAAATACCGAAACGTCGTTTTCTCCCGGCCGCATGGAATTGGTATATTCAAAAGAAAAATTCGGATCGGAAATGGCTTTCTGCCAATTATTCATCATCTGGGTAAAGGTACAGCGCACTTTGCGCGGCTTCTGCCAGTTGATTCCCGTCTCAATGGCAATGCGGATATTGGGATTGGGCTTGCAGAGATTAACGCCGTATTGCTGGCCGATATTATCAATGAAATCGCCGAGCGCGCTGTCAGCCGCGTTTTTCAAGTAGGCTCCCCAGCCCTCGGTAATGAATAGCGGTTTCTGACCCTTGCCGCCGGAAGCCACCCAAACGGCGGTATCATGAGCCACCTGGCGGGAGAATGCTTTCAGGGAATTTTTAAAAGAAACGGCCAGAACTTCCCGGGCCTTGTCTTCAATCTTTTTGACTAATTCTTCCCGCGCCTGCTTTTTGGCCAAGGCGGTCATCGTCTTAATCTCATTTTCTGTCGCATTCTTCATGTTTTCAATAATACAATTAGCTAATCCCGCGCTAACGCCAGTGCCTAAAGTATAAGCATCAGAAACACAAGCGGCGGGAATTGACATAGCCAGATCCGGACCAATAATCTCCATTCCGCCTCCAGCCTGAGGCGCTACGGAATAATCACCTGGATTTTGAGCCAAAACAGGATTGAAACAAACCAACAAAAATAAAGCCGCTGGCAAAATGGCTAGTAAAATTTTTAAATTAATTTTTTTTCTCGACCGATCCATCTTCCTTTAAAATTTTATATTCAATGGTAAAAACTATTGGGAAACGGTAGTGCTGCTTTTCTCACTGAGCTTTTCCAAAAAAATGGTCTTCAGCTGGTCATCGGTCACCTGCGACAAGACTGATTCCGGCGCGCCGGATTGCAGCATCAGTTGCCGGATCTGCGCTCCGGTAAGATTTTTCAAATCATCAATGCTGTTGATATTAAGATTAACGGTGGTGGAACTCAAACTGGAAGTGCTGATTCTGATAGTACCGGTTGCCGCCGCGGCCGGGGCGCTGTTCAGATCCAAGCCCAAATCAGTAGCTGTCTGCGCCATGGACGGTTCGGATTTGATGACCTCCTGATAAACAGCGATTAAATCGGCATCAGTGAATTGATCCAGATACTCTTGGCTAAACCCGCCCTGGAGCAAAGTTTCGCGAATAAAATCAGGGGTAATTTGCACTCCGCCGGCTGTCGGCAATAGATCAAGCGTCGGCACCGTGCCAGTGCTAGCGTTGCCGGTGTCGGCATTAAGGCAATTCTGGCCTTGGGGGCAATTCGGATCAAATCCCTGCTTGACTTCCTGTCCATCAGAAAAGCCATCACCATCAGTATCCTCCAAAAACGGGCTGGTATGATAAATATTTATCTCTTGATAATCAGGCAAGCCGTCTTTATCGGTATCTTTATTCTGCTCCGCCACGAGGGCCGCCAGCTGGCTTTTGAGATCGCAATTACCGCCCGGGCAATCAATATTGGGATCAATTTGATTCGGAGCTTCGGCAAAGGTGAACGGATGGCTAATATTGTAAGATAATTGGTAATACCCTAAAAATACCGCAAAAACAGCCACTATTACAATCAAAAAAGTATTCACTTTCTCCCGCGTTTTCATTCGCGGCTTCTTGCCTTCCAAAAATTGCCCCTCTGACTGGTCATTCTGGTCATTAACAAAAAAATCAGCCGAATTTTGTCCGGTTTCCGACGACTGCTCTTTTAGCATTTTTTCGTCACCTTCCATGAGGTGTGGATAAATGTTTTATAGTTAAATTATATCACAAAATAAAAAAACAAGCCATTTCAGCTTGTGTATATTAGAACATAATTTTTGGTTAAGAAACAAGAGATTAAAGATTTCAAAAAATTTCTAATTTCTAATTGACCTAAGTTCTAAAATAATTATAAATTACTAATTGTATTTAGAAATTAGACATTTTTAGAAATTAGAAATCAGGTTAATTAGAAATTATTTTGTATCCTTTTATGGTGTTTTCCAAATTAATCCAATCCTCCACCCCTAAATCCTGTGCTCTGATGTCATCTTTCCAGCCAAAATCATGAAATATTTGCTTAATTTGCTCATTTTTTATCTTTAGGCCATTAGCCAAATTATTATGAAGTTGCTTACGTTTGGCTGAAAAACCGATTTTTACCAATTTGAATAATTCTTTTTGATCTATGTTTGGCAGCTTTTTCTTTAATTTTAAACAAATCACAGCAGAGTCTACCTTTGGCTCCGGCCAAAAATAACCTCGAGGCACTTTAAACAAAATACTCGGCTCGCTAAAAAATTGTGCTGAAAAAGCTAAGATATTCATTTGGCCTATTTTAGATAAAATCCTTTCAGCCACTTCCTTTTGCAGCATCAAAACCATTTCCGCCGGCTTGGGATCATTTTCCAAGAATCGGCGGAGAAAAAACGAGGTGATGTTATAAGGTAAATTGGCAACAATCTTATAACCGAATGATTTCAGCCCTAATTCATTTAAATTTAGCTTTAAAATGTCTTTTTCAACCAATCCCAGTCGCCCATTTTTGATTTCAGACGCAAATCTTACTTGCAAATAGGCTATCGCCTTTTTATCCAATTCTATGGCGATGACTTTTTTAGCATTTCTTAGCAACTGCTCGGTCAGAACGCCCAGTCCCGGACCGACTTCCAGCACAATATCGTCTGATTGGAGTTTGGCGCCTGCAATTATCTTGGCCACGACATTTTCTTCAATTAAAAAATTCTGGCCTTTGGATTTGGAGGGGGTAAGGCCGTATTGGGAGCAGATAGATTTAATTTCGGTTGCATTCATTATTGCCTTTTCAATACTTTATAAATTTTATACCACCACTTGCTCACCGGCAGATCATAGGCGCCGACATACCGGGTAAAAGCTCGCTCCGGCGCGAAGCCGGTCTTGAAGCGGGTGACTCCGGGCCATTTCTTTTCATCCACGCCCCAGAAATCGTAATATTTTTTGCCATACCCTTTGGCTAGCTGGATGGTTTCCCATTGCAAGAGATAGGGCGCCATCTGATCGCGATAATCATAATCCGAAGCGCCGTGCAAATACACGCACCAATCGCCAAAAAAAATTACCAAATTGGCGACAATCACTTTATCTCCATCTTTGGCCACGATTAATTTCATTGTTCCGTCAGGCGCGAGAGCGGCAAGCATTTGCCGATAATAATTTTCACCGTGGGAAATAAATTCATCGCGCTGGGCGGTTTTTTTCGTCAGATTTATAAAATCATCAAGATATTTTTCGCCTTCATCGATTTCCACGCAATGCTTCTGCGCCACTTTGATATTGTAGCGGCACTTGGATTTCATTTGAGAGAGCAAATCTTCTTCTGATTTTGCAATGTCTAATATTAAAGTTTGTTTGGGCTGGACTAGTCCGACAGGTATCGCGTCTTTTAACGCTTTTGCTCCCACTGATTCATTTTGCCAGGCTGGATCCAGCCGGACGAATATAGCGCCTTCTTTTTTGGCTAATGATTTTATTTCTGAAAATAAATATTCCGTTAACTTTGAACTTTTAACTTTGGATTTTGAACTTTCTATCGGTCCCCGCGGAATATAAAAATAACATTTGCCCAGCGGCAAAGGCATGCGGATTAACTGCGTGACAGCTAAAATTTCTCCGTCATCATCCTGCAAAACAAGGCGATATATACTGCGTCCCAATTTTTCCTGAAATTTCCCCCACTGCCAGGATTGCAAAAAACCCGCGTCAGAAGAGTTGGCGGTGACGAATTGATTCCAGATTTCTGTCCAGCTGTGGTCGCAATGAATTATTTTCATAAGCTATAACAAATAGAGACGAGGCGATGTCCCGTCTCTAAAAAATTACACTACAAAACTCAGCATCTTGCCTTTTATAAATATCGTTTTCTTAATCGTCTGGCCTTGCAGATACTTGGCGACATTTTCGTCGGCTTGGGCCGCGGCTACCGCCTCGTCTTCGCCGATGTCAGCCGGTAATTTTAATTTAGCGCGGACTTTGCCATTTATCTGAACCGGCAGTTCTATGGTCTCGTCTTTAATTTTACTTTCATTATACTGCGGCCATGGCTGTCTAAAGATACTTTCTTTATTTCCCAATTTGACCCACAGCTCCTCCGCCAGATGCGGCGCGAAGGGAGCCAGAATAATTAAAAACTTTTCCATATCTTTCTTTGCAAAATAATTATAGTTCGCCGGCCCTGTCTTTAATGTTTCGTCACGGGCTGCTTCACGCAAATTATTTAATAAAATCATCATAGCAGATATGGCGGTATTAAAGCTCATTTTTTCAATATCTTCACCAACCTTTTTTATAGCTTTATGCAAAAAAGGTAATCTAATTTCATCTCCACCAGCATCAGGATAATCTTTAATAAAAATAATATATTGCTCAAAATAATCCCAGATTTTTTCCAAAAACCTGTCAATGCCGATCATGCCCTGCGTGCTCCAGGGCTTCATTTGTTCTAATGGTCCCATGAACATTTCATACAGGCGGAAAGAATCGGCGCCATGGACGGACAGAATCTCATCAGGATTAACCACATTGCCGCGCGATTTGCTCATCTTCTCGCCGTCTTCGCCTAGTATCAAACCTTGATTAACGAGTTTGGCAAACGGTTCTTCAGAAGGCACTGCGCCAATATCATAAAGCACCATGTTCCAAAAACGGGCATAGAGTAAATGCAAGACGGCATGTTCTGCTCCGCCAAGATATAAGTCCACCGGCAGCCAGTATTTTAGTTTCTTCTGATTGGCCAATTCTTTGTCATTATTCGGATCAATATAGCGCAGCCAATACCAGGAACTGCCAGCCCATTGCGGCATGGTGTTGGTTTCGCGCTTGGCCGGACCGCCGCATTGCGGACATTTCACATTAACCCAGGAATCAATGGTAGCCAGCGGCGACTCTCCCGTGCCGGTCGGTTCGTATTTTTCCACTTCCGGCAGAGTCAGCGGCAGATCTTTTTCAGCAAGCGGAATGATTCCCGGCGTAATCATTTTTACTTCCCAGGCAATTAAGCCGTTTTTATTAACCCGCTCCAGATAATCAGATGTATACGAATATCCTTTTTCCAATTCTTCCATTGATTCCGGAATCGGTTTGGGCGCGTAAATCTTGGCCAGGATTTTTTTATCCTTATATAACTCTTTTAAATTCTTATATTTCCAGACGTTTATTATTTCAAAATATTTTTCTTCGCCAGTAAGCTTATTTACCGCTTTTATTGTATTGCCGATTTTAATATCGCCAAAATATCTATCGGGTTCTTCCGGATTAAGCGCTCTGGTTTCTACAGTTTTTTTGCCAGAAACCAATCGCCCCCAGGTTTCTTGTTCGTAAAAATTTATTGTTGCTGAATTATTCAAGACCTTTTCTTTACAGACAGCGCAGTGTACCAGCGGAATCGGCTCGCCCCAATATCTCTGGCGGGAAAACACCCAGTCGCGGAGCTTGTAATTGATCGCTTTTTTGCCGAATCCTTTTTCCTCCAGCCAAGAGGTCATCTTGCCGATAGCTTCCGCCGGTGCCAGACCGTTTAAAAATTCTGAGTTAACCATTTCACCATCATCAATATCCGTGTAAGCTTCCTTGGAAATATCTCCGCCGCTAATTACTTCTATAATTTCCAAATTAAATTTCTTGGCAAATTCCCAGTCCCTCTCATCGTGCGCCGGCACCGCCATAATAGCGCCGGTGCCATAAGAAACGAGAACATAGTCGGAAATCCAAATCGGGATTTCTACATTATTTACCGGATTGATCGCCTTGACGCCCTTTAATTCCACGCCGGTTTTTTCTTTAGCAAGTTCAGTCCGTTCCAGATCGGATTTATTTTTTGCATCTTTGATGTAATTCTCAACATCAGAAAAATTAGTTATTTGATCTTTTAATTTTTGAATCAGCTGATGTTCGGGAGAAAGCACCATATAAGTAGCTCCGAATAAAGTATCGGGACGCGTGGTGTAAACTTTAATTTTCTCTCCACCGCCGGCAATCGGAAAATCAACCTCTGCTCCTTCTGATCTGCCGATCCAGTTTTTCTGAAGCGCCTTAATTGATTCCGGCCAATCCAGCGAGTCCAAGCCGCTAAGCAATCTGTCGGCGTAAGCCGTGATACGCAGCATCCACTGGCGCATATCTTTGCGCTCCACCACGGTACCGCAACGCTGGCATTTGCCGTCAGAGACCTCTTCATTGGCCAGCCCCGTCTTGCAAGACGGACAAAAATTAATCGGCACGGTCGCCTCGTAGGCCAGGCCTTTTTTAAATAATTGCAAAAAGATCCATTGCGTCCATCTGTAATACTTGGGGTCGGTCGTATCAATCTCGCGGTCCCAATCGTAAGAGAAACCCAAGCTCTGGATCTGTCGTTTAAAAGTAACAATATTCGCCTCCGTCGTCACGCGCGGATGCGTGCCGGTTTTGATGGCATAATTTTCCGCCGGCAAACCGAAAGCGTCCCAGCCCATCGGATGCAAAACATTATAGCCCTTCATCCGCCAGTAGCGGGAATAAATATCAGTCGCGGTATACCCTTCCGGATGGCCTACATGCAGTCCCGCGCCGGACGGATAGGGAAACATATCCAGCACGTATTTTTTTGGCTTACCGCTAAAATCTTCTGCTTTATCAATTTTATTTTTTAGCCATTTATCTTGCCATTTTTTTTCACCGCCTAATTGTAAAAATTCTTTATAAGTGGACATAAAAGATAATATTTGTAATGCCTTAAATTTACCACGAAACGGGTTTTTTTTCAACCTCTAAAACTTAATTGACAATCCGGCTGAGCAGGCCTAAAATACGGCTAGTCGCACATTCTTTACCGCGACTAACCAAGAAAGGAGTCCGCTATGCAAAGACATCTTATGATTTCCGACGGGCACCTCTCTTTGAAGTTGTGTCCGAGTGAAATTGAAGTTATCAGACGCTACCTGATACGGCTATTGGGTGAAAATAGTCGGGCCGGGCAGGCCATTGATTGGCATTATGATCAACAACGGGAAAGACATATGCGCCAGACCGTCAGCAAGGCGCTGCTTGACCGTCCCTATGACGGATTCGTCTCACTGGGCGATAACACCATGGATTGGCAATATGAGGGTCTGGCGACAGCCGGAGAAATAGAGGAAGCGCTGCGTTTTCGCCTTTTGCCGGAGGATCAATTAGGCATCGGCAAAGACCAGCAGATCTGGGTTCAAGGCAACCATGATACGGGGTGGGGCCACTCCACTTGGTGTAATTTCAGAGATCATCCTGACCGTCACAAATTTGAAATCTTTGAACAGGTCTATGGCCCATCCTATGGCCTGCGCCCGCTGTCGGGCGTCTTTGATTTCATCTGGCTCTCCACGGTACACGTGGAGACGCTAGTGTCTCGGGCGGGAATCACCAGCGATGTCAAGCTAGATTTCTTGGTGGCCAAGCAAAAAGAAGAGTTAGAGTTTCTGGAGAGAACGCTATCACAAACCAGCAAGAAGTTTTTTCTGGGAATCCACGATCCCGGCTCTTTTTTCTCGCCGCAGCTGCAAGAAATTCTCAATCATCACCGCGACCGGCTGGTGGCCTCCTTTACCGGCCATATCCACGCCTGGTGGCTGATGGAATTCCTCAAGCTGTGCCGGCCATCGTTTCGTCCGGTGTTCCGCAAATACCGCGTCCAATTCATTCCCTCCATCTGGGGCGTGGTTCTGCCCTTTCCCTTCTGGCCGACGGGAGCGGGCTGGGCTCAACTTTTGCTTGATGACCACGAAGCGCTTTTGGAACTGCATTCTATCGGCAAACGCCGGCCCTGGACGATCAAACTTTCCTAAGCTGTTTATCAGGATGATAAACAGCTTCTTTTTTTATTTTAAAAAAAAGACACGGCAGCGCCGCGTCTTCATAAAATTTCTTAATTCTTAATTATTTAAGAATCTTTTTCAAATACTGCCCGGTATAGCTCTTCTTCACCTTGGCCACTTCGGCCGGGGTGCCTTCGGCCACCAAGTAGCCGCCTTTATTGCCGCCTTCCGGTCCCAAATCAATAATCCAATCGGCCGCTTTGATGACATCTAAATTATGCTCAATAATCAAGACGGAATTTTCTTTGTCGGCCAGCTTATTGAGCACGGCGAGTAGTCGTTTGATATCGTCAAAATGAAGACCCGTCGTCGGCTCGTCAAGAATATAAAGGGTCTTGCCGGTAGGACGGCGCGATAATTCCGTTGCCAGTTTGACTCTCTGCGCCTCGCCGCCGGAGAGCGTCGTCGCGCTCTGGCCCAGACGCAAGTACCCCAAGCCCACTTCTTCCAAAATCTGCAGCTTGTCGATTATCTGATCCTTGCCGGCAAAAAACTTTTTCGCCTCGGAGACGCTCATATCCAAAACATCGGCGATATTTTTGCCTTCATAATGGATCTCCAGCGCCTCAGAATTGTATCTCCGGCCGTGGCACTCTTCGCATTCCACATAGACATCCGGCAAAAATTGCATCTCTATTTTTACCATGCCGTCGCCGCCGCAGGTCTCACAGCGGCCGCCGCCCTTGACGTTGAAGGAAAAGTGTCCTTGCTTGAAGCCGCGCAGCTTGCTCTCCGGCAATTCGGCGTAAAGATCACGGATATAGGTGAAGACGCCGGTATAAGTCGCCGGATTGGAGCGCGGCGTCCGGCCGATTGGCGATTGATCAATATCGATCACTTTATCAAGATTATCTAATCCTTTAATCTCCTTATGTTTGCCCGGCAGATCCTTGGTGCGATAGAATTTATTAGATAAAGCTTTGGCGAGAATCTCCGTCAGCAGAGTGGACTTGCCGGAACCGGAAACGCCGGAAATAACCACGAGCTTGCCCAAGGGAATCTTGACATTGATGTTTTTGAGATTAAATTCACTGGCGCCGATGATTTCAATATACTTGCCCTTGCCCTTGCGCAGAGCCGATGACGCCTCGATTTTTTTCTTGCCTGACAGATACTGGCCGGTTATTGATTTGCTATCTTTTTCCACTTCTTTAACGGTACCTTGAGAGACGATTTCGCCGCCATAAACGCCGGCGCCCGGGCCGACATCAATCAGCCAATCGGCCGCGCGCATGATCTGCGCGTCATGCTCCACCACGATCACGCTATTGCCCTTATTGCGCAACATCGCTAAAGTATCTATCAGCTGTTCAGTATTGCGCGCGTGCAAGCCGATAGACGGCTCATCCAAAATATAACAAATGGATTCCAAGCCGGAGCCGATTTGGATCGCCAGGCGGATGCGCTGAGCTTCGCCGCCAGCCAGAGTGTTGGCACTGCGCGACAGCGTCAAATAATCAAGCCCGACATTGCTCAGATATTCCAATTTCTTGAGAATCTCTTTGATGATCATCTTGGCGATTTTGCCTTCGCGCGATATCTGGCCCCACTTCTTCCCTAGCCCGACAAAAAAGCCGTTTAGCGCCTCAATATCATAATTGGTCAGTTGGGCGATATTTAAATCCTCCACCCGCACCGCCAAGCTTTCCGGCCGCAATCGCGTGCCGGCGCAGCTGGGGCAAGTGGAAATGCGCATATATTCCTCCAGCGTCTTTTGCAGATATTCCGATTTGGCGTCATTATACTTATCATCCAAAAATTTTATCAGCCCTTCAAAGACGACCCTCTTTCCGCCAATTGCATATTCTTTGGCGTCGCCCTTGAACAATAAATCCAGGATCTTCGCCGACAAATCCGCTACTGGAACGTTGAGGAAAAAATTATATTTTTGCGCGACCGCTTCCAGCAATTTAAAATTGGAATTCTGGGAAGCAAAGTTACGCGACCAAGGTTTGATCGCGCCTTCGGCCAAAGTAAGGCGTTTATTGGGAATGATCAGATCGCGGTCCGGTACCAGTTTAATGCCCAATCCCCGGCAAGCCGGACAGGCGCCGAAAGGAGAATTGAAAGAAAACAGCCGCGGCTCGATCTCGCCGACCTGCACGCCGCAATCGCGGCAAATGAAATTCAGATTGAAATTAAGGGTATTGTTTTCACCGGTGAGATAGACGCTCATGAAGCCATTGCCTAAATCCAGGGCGCCGTCAATCGCCTTTTTGAGGCGCTGCCAATTCCAGTCATTCTTGTCTTGTTTTTTGATCTCCTCGCTGATACTCAGGCTGTCAAGGAGCACTTCAATGGTATGCTTCTGCTCCGGATCAAATTTGATATTACGCGCTTCATCGGTACTGTAAAAATGGCCATCCACCCGGACCAGCTCATAATTGCCGCGGAAAATCGCGTCAACTTTCTTTAGCTGATCGCCGCGTTTGCTCTCTACTACCGGCGCGAGGACTTGCGTTCTGGTGCCCAGCGGCAATTGAGATAGTTTGTCCAGAATCTGCCCGGCGGTCTGGCGCTCCAATTTCTTGCCGCACTGATGACAATGCACGATGCCGACTTTAGCGTAGAGCAAACGCAAATAATCATAAATTTCCGTGATCGTGCCGACTGTCGAACGCGGGTTGACCATCGCCGCGCGCTGATCAATGGCGATGGTCGGAGTCAATCCGGTGATACTGTCCACATCCGGCTTATCCATCAGATCCAAAAATTGCTTGGCGTAAGACGACAAGCTCTCGGCGTAACGCCGCTGCCCTTCGGCGTAGATAGTATCAAAAGCCAGCGAGGATTTACCCGAGCCGGACAAGCCGGTAATGACCACCAGCTTATTCTTGGGGATATCAAGAGAGACGTTCTTTAAGTTGTTGACGCGCGCTCCGACGATGGAAATCTTGTCATTCCTGCCAGAATTGGACCTTAGTTCTTTTGGCAGTTTGATTTTCATAGGCGGGGTGGTTTTAGAGTTTTTAAAATCAAAGATAATTATACAGGAAAAAGGAAACACTGTCAAAGGCAGAAGCGGCTTTGATAAACCGGCTCCAATTATGTTATTATTTAATCATGAATAATACCTCGTCATTTGCTTCTTTCACCGCCCAACAAGCGGTGCTGGACAAATTAAAAAACGAACGGCCGGAATTGCTGCTGCCGCAAAAACAGTTTGACGAGAGCGGCTATCTGCCGCAAATCGGCATCACCGGGCTGAGTGTTGACCGGCCAGCCGGCTACTTGCGCTATTATCCGCAGGATTTCATCGTGGAAGAAGTGCTCAGCGCCATCACTGCCAGCCAAATAGAACCGGATGACACGCCTCCCCAGCGCAGCGGTAAAAAACCGACTCTCTACGCCGACCTGGTAAAAGTCGGCATCTCTTCGCTGGAAGCGCTGGACCGGCTCAGTGCCGGACTGAATCTCCATTCCACTAAGCTGGGCTATGCCGGAATCAAGGATTCCAACGCCCTGACCAGCCAGCGCGTTTCCTTTTCCAAAAGCAGCTATGAGGAAATAAAGGATAAAAAAATCGACGGGCTATTCCTCACCCGCTTCAGCTATGAGCCGGGACGAGTAGTGCGTTCCAATCTGCTGGGCAATAAATTCACCATCCTGGTGCGCACCAAGGAAAAAATCGAACGGGACTGGCTCACAAAGAAAATGTCTATCATAAAAAAAGACGGTTTCCTGAATTATTACCAGGTCCAGAGATTTGGCGGCGACAAACTGGTCAGCCATCTGCTGGGGCGGGAGATACTTAGGAAAGACTATGAAAACGCTGTCAAAACCTGCCTGCTCTTCGGCAGCGATTATGAAATCAAGCTAGCCTATGATCTCCGGCAGGAAGCGGCCAAGCACTACGGCGATTGGCGGAAGATGGCGGAAATTCTGTCGCTGCTGCCTTACTCGTTGCGCTATGAGCTGGACTTGCTTCGCTACTTGCGCTATCAGCCGCAAGATTTTATCGGCGCTCTGATATCAATAAAAGAGCAGACTACTCTCTGGGTCTATGCTTATGCCAGCTGGCTGTTCAATAATTATCTGTCGCAAGCGGCCGCCGAAAAAAAAGCACTGTCGGAAAATCTGCCCCTGATCACGAGTAATGATCCGGCAGAACAGCGGCTTTACGCGCCGTGGCTGGAGCGTGACAATATCACGGATATCGCCGGCGCGCTGGCTCCGTTTGATTTCATCAAGCTGATGTCGCGTCCCACTCCCAGCCGCATCTTCCCCAAAGAAAATATGGCGATGATCATCGAGGCGGGAGTGATTTTTCATTTTTTCCTGGGTAAGGGCGCCTATGCTACGACCTACCTGATGAATATGTTCAAGCTCCAAGAGGGCCTGCCGATTCCGGAGTGGATCCATAAAGAACCCGGCGACTTGAAAAAACTGCTGGGACTCGGCACCAGCGCTCCGGCGGAAGAGCGTTTAAAAAAATATATCTTCTCCCAAATCGACCGGGCCAATCAGGCCGGACAGTAAATTTTAGGCGCAAAAAAAACCGCCTGATTCCCGTTTGGAATAGCGGATTTACAATAAAATTATCCCCATAAATACTTCGAGCCCGGACAGAGTTTTGAGATTATGCGCGCTTGCATTATCTCTTATTCTGTCCGGGCTTTATTGCTCGGGGGGGTCGTGGCGCCGATCGGCTCACTGCGATTTTCACCGCAGTGCTATGTGGCGTCATAATTTCATTCGTACCTCCTTTCGAGGTTCGCGATTACTCGCTGTTGTGAACGAACACCTACTTCTTGGCGGCGGCGGCGTTCTGGGCTTCAAGCTCCTTCTGCTGGATGGCCATGATTTCGGCGGAGAGGTACTTCTTGTTGCCGGCATCAATGAAGACGTAAGTGTTGCCCTTCGTCTCCAGGGCCAGTCCGGGATTCGAGCTCTTGTATAGGCCTTTCAGATTGATGGTGTCTAACCTGAACTGCCCGCCCGCGGCGTCGATGCCATTCCGGAACTGCCAATTGGCAAAGATGGTGCAGTGAGCCGCGCGATGACCGCGCAGGAAAAGACGCACCTCTCCCGGCGGATCTACCGCTTCGCCGTTCTTCGAGAACTTCAGGACCAAGTCTGACTTTCTGTGCCCGGCCTGACCGTAATTTTCCCGGACAACTTCGATCAGCTTGTACCCGGTCTTTTCGAGATCATCAACGAGGGAGTCGGCGTACACCCGGTGCACGTCATTGGCAACTTGGTACCCTGTGTCAACCTCGCGACCATAGACGGCGGGGTTTAAATCCCGTTTTTTTGCTTGATCCAGATGCGCCTGGGTGCGAGCGTCTACGTCTTTCTCGACGATGTCAACGCCACCGATATTACCGGCCTGAATGCACTTTATCCAGACAACTTCCGGCTTTCGTGTCAGAACCGACTTCCGCCTGGCCTCTTCGGCCGCATCTACGTACCCCATGACTTTCTCCTTCTAATACCGCTAGCCTTTAGGCCGCGGCGTTGAGATTCTCTATAACACAACACTTGAAACTCCACTTAGGATTAATCGCCGTAAAAACACAGCAACTAGTCCTAAATGGAGTCATTTTGGGAAAGAACGGTCATTTGCCTTTTCAGCAAATTAATACTCAATTATAGCATACTTTTATACTTTTGTCAATAGTTTTAGATCTATTTATAAATTGACATATTTCTTGTCTAAATTTAGATAATAAAAAGAACCCCACAAAAGCGGGATTCTTTTTCTTTCCAAAACAAAAAATCTAACTGATTTTAGACTACTTTCTTCCTCACGGAGAAGAAATAAATCAAAATCATGACAAAAGAATAAATGGAGCCGATGCCGCCAATCACCCAGCCGATAAACGGGATCACCATGACAAGGCTGGAAATAAACGGGATCAAAACCAGATTATAATACCACTTCTTTTTGTCAATTCCGGCTTTTTCAAACGGCGCCTTATCCGTCATGATCAGATGATACATATTCATCAGGGCTAAAACTCCGACAACGATGGCAACAATTAGAAAAACTATCATCATCGCTATGCCCGCGCCGGCCAGCGCCCCGAACATGCCGCCGGCCGCCGGCACTCCTCCCTGGACGCCCAATTTTTGCAGCTCCGCCATTTGGTCCGGCGTCAGCTGTCCGGCAACTTGAAATAATCCTAATAACATAAACTCACCCCCTTTCTAAATTAGCTTTTAGCTTATAGCTGTTAGCTTTTTAGCTTTAATAATTTAAGCTAATAAGCTAAAAGTTAACAAGCTAAGAATTTAATAACCCAAACTTTTCAATATTCTTATCCGCGATCTTTTGAATCTTGGCGATTTCCGCTTTGCCCCGCTCATCTTTGAATAAATGCTTGAATCTTTTTTGCAATTTCAAAAAATTTTCAACCGGTACTTTCTTGGTAGTCTTTGTTTTGCCGGAGAGTCCGCCGTTTAAGTATTCAACAATCGGATAGAATCCTGACTGCACCGCCAGCTGGGCGACGGTGATGGTATCTTTGGGCTCAATTCCCCAGCCGGGTACGCAAGGCGTATAGATCTGCAGATATTTCGGGCCCTTGATCGCGAGCGCTTTTTTGACTTTGGCGATCAGATCCAGCGGATAGCCGGTCGTGGCAGTCGCGATATAAGGCAAACCGTGAGCCAAGGCGATGCCGACCATGTCTTTCTTCTTTTGGTCATTGCCCTCGGAATATTTCCCCGGCGGTGTGGTGGAAGTGTTGGCGTCAAGCGGCGTAGCGCTGCTGTATTGATAGCCGGTGTTCTGATAGGCCTCATTATCATAACAGACATAGAGCACATTATCGCCGCGTTCCCACATACCGGAGATATGCGCGAGTCCGATATCAAAAGTAGCGCCGTCGCCGCCGATAGCGATAATATTTGTCTTGTCAGCCAAGCCCTTTACCTTGAGCGCGGCTAATATGCCGCTCGCCAGGCAGGCCGGATTTTCAAATAAGCTGTGGATCCACGGCACTTTAAAGCTGGTCATCGGATATTGCGTGGTAGTCACCTCGCTGCAGCCGGTGGCATTAGTTACAATAGTGTTGGGGCCGGCAGTATCAAGCAGGAGCCGCGCCGCGATGATCATGCCGCAGCCGGCGCAAGCGCTGTGTCCGGGATTAAGCAGATGCGATAAGGGGGCTTTGTATTTTTTTGTTGGCATATTTATTTTCCAATAAAAATTACTTGCTCTTTGGTTTTTTTACTTTCTTCCACCGCCTTGCCGATCATCTCCATGGTGATATCGCGCCCGCCCAGCCCCATGATCACACTGGTGATTCTGGCCTTGCTCTTGCCATATAAGACGCGGCGAATCTCCGTGGCTAGGATTCCTTCCGTGCCGAGAGAAATTGATTTGTCTATCACAATAATATTTTTCTTGCTGCCAATAAGCTTTATAATTTCCTCATCTGGAAAAGGACGCAATGAGGTGATTTTTAGAATACCTGCATTTCGTAGAGACGCATTGCAATGCGTCTCTACCGCTTCCCTGATCGTACCCAGAACCGAGCCCATGGCCACAATCACTGTGCCAGCATCTTTTGCGCCGCCATATTCGCAGAGCGACAATTTGCGGCCGAAAATCTTTTTGAAATTCACCATCTCCTTAGTCATCAATTTTTTTGCAGCAACGATATCATCATGTAATTCTTTTCTTATTTCCATATAATGCGCCGGCGTGACAAAAGCGCCCAGAGTCAGCGGCTTTTTAACATCAAGGATTTCCGTCGGTTTCCAGGCCGACAAAAAGATTTTGATTTTTTTGGCGTCTTCTATCTCTACCGGCTCCACCACATGGGTCAGTACGAAGCCATCCAGATTTACCATCGCCGGAATCAATGTCGCCTCAGCGATTTTGTAAGCCAGGATATGCAGATCGCAGGTCTCCTGCACCGTCTCGCCATAAACCATCAGCCAGCCGCTATCGCGCATAGTCATCGCGTCCTGTTGGTCGTTCCAAATGTTTATCGGCGCGGAAATGGCGCGGTTGGCATCGGTCATCACTACCGGCAACCGCATGCCGGCGACATTGAATAATACTTCGGTCATCAGCAACAATCCCTGTGCCGAAGTGGCGGTATAAGTACGCACGCCAGTAGCGGCCGCACCCAAAACGATTGAGATAGCAGCAAACTCGCTCTCGGCGCGCACATATTCAAAATTACCCTGCCCATCGGCTTTGATTTTGGCAAGTTCTTCGACAATATGCGTCTGGGGCGTTATCGGATAAGCGGAGACCACTGCCACGCCGCAATTGTTGACGGTTTCGGCGATCGCCCTGGATCCTTCTAATATTTTTTTTCCGCCAGCGGCGGATCCGCCTTTGGCGGACATATTCTTGTTCATATGATATTTACTTAATTTCCTCCCGCATCGTCACGGCCTGCACCGGGCAGATCTCGGCGCAGAGGCCGCAGCCCTTGCACCAGTCCAGATCTTTTTCATAATAAACCCTGCCGGCTTTATTTTTTTCTCCGGTGGGAAAGCAGATGCCTTCGGGGCAGGCCTGGTCGCACAGCCCGCAGCCGATGCATTTTTCATGGTCAATTTCCGGATAGTGCCACTCGCGCCAATTGCCGGTCTTGATTTTATCGGTAGTGCCCGGCTGGACGGATAATTTTATATGCATAAAATTAGTATCTAGTTATTAGAAATTGCCGTATATCCTTTTTTTGCCGCCGCGATATTCTTCTGAGCTATTTCACCAGAGAATCTTTCGGTTATCACTTTTTCCACCGCCTCCATCTTAATCGTGCCGATCAGTCCGGCAAAAGCGCCAAGCAGTATCGTATTGACGATCGGCCGGCCAATAACCTCCAGCGCCAAGCCGGTCGCGTAAATCGTTTTGATCCGGACTCCAGCCGGCGCCTTAAAATCGCTTGCCGGCTTTTTGGTATTAATCAAAATAACCGTCCCCTTTTTAGCGCCGGCAAAAACATTCACCCCGTTAAATAATTCGCCCTGGCGAATTCCGGCTTTGCCGGATTTAACGGGGTCCACTCCGCCGATAAGGCTGGCGTCTTGAACAATAATATAATCCGGCTCATAAACCTGGCTCCGCAAGCGGATGAATTTCTTATCCAATCGCACATAGGCGGTAACCGGGGCGCCGCGGCGCTCCACGCCAAAATTGGGAAAGGCTTGCGACATTAGTCCGCTATAATAGGCTGCCTCGGCCAGCAATTCGGCCAGCGTGACCGATCCTTGCCCGCCGCGACCGTGAATTCTAATTTCAACCATACCTTAGATTAATTGTTATTTTTTTGTTTCTTTATATTTTTCTAAAATTTTCTCCCAATCCGCCAGCGTCACAGCCCCTTCCAGTTTGCGTCCATTGACAAAAAAAGTCGGCGTACCGGCAACGCCAAGATTAACAGCATCACTCATATCCTCAAAAACCAAGCCGCGATATTTGTCGTTTTGCATGCATTGATCAAATTTAACAATATCCACACCGGACTGCCTGGCGATGTCAGTGACAGCCGCCTCTGATTCAATCTGTCCCTGATTAAGAAACAGTTTGTCATGCAGCGGCCAGAATTTACCCTGCTCATAAGCGCACATCGAGGCCTTGGCCAGATAGACGGAATTATCGCCGATAATCGCGTAATGGCGATAGATATAATATACTTCATTCTGGTGGCGGTTAACAAATTCCCGAATCTGGTAAAATTCTTCATGACAAATCGGGCACTGGAAATCAGCAAATTCCACAATGACTAAGCCGGCCGCCGCATTACCCAAGGCCGGGCGCTGAGACTTTTCAGCCAGACGCCTAGTCGGATCAGCCGCAGTATCAGAGGTAACGCCGGCCGATAAGGTTGGGGTATTGGTTTCCGATAAACCGGCCGAGGACCTGAACTGGTCAGCCGGACTGGAAATAACTAACTGCATTTTTTGTTCTTGCAAAACAGCACAATAAATTCCCAGCACCGCCAGGATAATTATCACTACCAAAATTAACCAAAAAATAAAAACCCTCCCGCCGGGGGCGATTCTCTGCTGTTTTTTGCTTTTTCCAAACATAATAAAACTGGCTATTTCATTTAAATTATATCATATCCGATAATTTTAAGCTATTGACTTATTAGAGTTTTTATGATATTATCAAGATACAATCTTTATCAAAAAAACTTTTATGATTATTGATATTATCCAATTAGCTTCCGCAATCACTCTAATTATAGCTATCATCCTGCAAAACCGAGGCACCGGTTTGGGCTCGGCTTTTGGCGGCGAAGGAAATGTCTACCGCGCTAAGCGAGGAATGGAAAAAACCCTCTTCCACCTCACTATCGTCTTGGCGATAATCTTTTTCGCCACCGCCATAGTAAATATCATCTACTAAATCTCTAAACGGTAACTACCGTGGCATTATTAAATTCTTGCCGAGAATTAATTTCCCGTTTTTTTTCACGGCACAATAAACGACTGAATGAATTCAAAAAGCAACTGCACTTGGACCAGCGCCTAGTGTCGTCTTTAAATCGATCCAAACTGCCATCGCTGCGTCAGCTGCGCTATCTGCCTAAAGTTTTTTCTAAAAAAGAAGCCCGACAGATCCAACTGGCCTCCCTGATAATAATTTTATGCCTGATTGCCATCGGCTATCAAATAAGGCTGCTGGTCACTACTGAAGTGCCGGTAGCCGGCGGCGAATACGTCGAAGCCCTGATCGGGTCGCCTCGTTATATTAATCCCATTCTCTCCCAAACTAACGAGGTTGATGCCGATTTGTCCAGCCTAATTTTTTCCGGGTTGCTGAAGTACGACAGCGGCGGCCAGCTGGTCCCGGATCTGGCACAGCGTTATGAAATATCCGCCGACCAGCTGACCTATACTTTTTATCTCAAAAAAAACATCAAATGGCATGACGACACTGATTTTAAAGCTGATGACATAATATTTACCGTCGCTTCCATCCAGGATCCCGCCTTTAAGAGCCCTCTAATTCGAACCTTTCGCGATGTGAGCGCCGAAAAAATAGATGATTACAGCGTTAAATTCATGCTTAAAGAGCCTTACGCTCCTTTCTTGCACGTCCTGACCTTCGGCATTCTGCCAGGACATCTCTGGTACAACATACCGCCGGCCAATTCTGATTTGACGGAACTCAATAAAAAACCGATCGGCACCGGACCCTGGAAATTTGACGGCTTCAAAAAAGACAGGACAGGCGTCATTAAATCCTACAGCTTGACCCCGTTTGAAAATTATTATGGCGACAAGCCCTATTTAAACAGGTTGGTTTTTAAATTTTATGGCGATTTCATTTCCGCGGTTGAAGCCTTCAAAAGCAAAGACGTCCAAGGCATCGCTTATCTGCCGACGGAGAATCGCGAACAGCTCAAGAAGTACAAAAACATCAACTACTACCAATTAAGCCAGCCCCAATACTCTGCGATTTTTTTCAACCAAAAAAAGAACAGTTTGCTGGCCGCTGATTATATCCGGCAGGCGATGGCGCTGGCTATTGATAAAGAAAAAATCATCCAGGACGCGCTCGGCGGCAACGCTAAGGCCCTGGACACCATCATTCTGCCCGGCATCGAAAACGCCACTGACACCAAGCGCTATGCCTACGATCCGCAAGCCGCCGCCGAGCTGCTAGAAAAAAACGGCTGGAGCCTGCAGACCACCACCACCGCCGATGGTTTGGCCGAACAAGTACGCAAAAAAAAGGACTGGCTGCTCTCTGTCACGCTGACGACCGCCGATAAGACTCAAAATGAAGCGGTAGCCAAAATAGTCAAGCAGTGCTGGGAGCGCATCGGCATCAAAACCAACATTGAATTGGTCGACCGCACCAGAATCATTCCGGATGTCATCAATAGCCGCAAATACGAGGCCTTGCTCTTTGCGGAAAATTTAGGCTTTGATCCCGATCCTTTTCCTTTTTGGCATTCTTCCCAAACCAACTATCCCGGTCTGAATCTGGCTCTATTTAATGATAAAAAAGTTGATGGCTTACTAGAAAAGGCCCGATCAACAAATAACCTGGAGGAGCAGGTTAAGTATTATCGGGAATTTGAGCAGATTATCACCCAGCAATTACCGGCGGTTTTCCTCTATAGCCCCTATTACCTTTATGTCCAAGACAATTCGGTCAAGGGATTTACCGCGAAAGCCATTGCCAATTCGTATAATCGTTTTGCCGATATTGATAAATGGTATGTCAATACCAAACGAGTGAAAAAACAATAAAAAAATAAAATCACTGAATTAAATCTCTAATGGATAATTTTTAATTTTTCTTAATTCTTAATTCATAATTCTTAATTGATTTAATCCAGCCGATGTGGTGGAACTGGTAGACGCGCTAGCTTCAGGAGCTAGTGGGAGCAATCCCGTGAGGGTTCAACTCCCTCCATCGGCACATAGAAAGTTAAAAATTAAAAATCAAAAGGCAAGGCGGCATTAAATACCTCTTCCTCATTTAACAGCCATTTAATTTCTGATTGCATGATTTTTAATTTCTATTATTTTTTCTTTTCGCTCTGTTGTCGAGAGAGCCGAAATTCCAAAAAAATATTACTTCAGCGCCACTGGCGCTACGGTTTAATTAATAAAAAAACAAAATGATTAAAAAAAATAATTCTTTTGGTTATCGCCGCAATCAAAGACCGGCCGGAAAAAAAATCCGGACGCCTAACATGGAGATAATCAAGAGCAGCCAAAAACCGGCGCAAAAACCGCCGGCCAGAGGCCAAACACTAATTCAAGCGCATCACAAAAATCAACCTTTCAAGCCATCTCCGCAACGGCAAAGCAATCGCCAGGCCGAGCGGAAGGGCTTTTCCTTTTTCAAAAAACCGACAACCGGCCAGCCGACTCTGCGGGTAATTCCCATCGGCGGTTGCGAAGAGGTCGGCCGTAACATGACTGTTTTTGAATATGAAAATGACATCATTATCTTGGACATGGGAATACAATTCCCGGGAGAAGATATGCCAGGAATTGATTATATTATTCCCAACGCCGACTACCTCAAAGGCAAAGAAAAAAACATCAAAGGCGTAATTTTTTCTCATGGACATCTGGACCATATCGGCGCCGCGCCGATCCTCTTAGAAAAACTCGGCAATCCGACGATTATCGGCCGCGACCTGACGCTGGCCATGCTCCGGCACCGCCAGGAAGATTATAATAAGGGATCGGCGCAAAAATTAAAAGCGATTACCGTAAAGAATATCAAAGACCGGATGAAACTGGGCGCTTTTGAAGTCAGTTTTTTCCAGATTGAGCACTCCATTATGGATGCCATGGGCGTCGTTATCAAGACGCCCCGCGGCACTATCATCAACTGCGGCGACTGGACTTTGGAAAAAAATCCCAAGACCGGCCGTCCTGAACTAGACTATAATTTTCTCTCCAAGCTGCAACGCCCCACTATCCTGATGCTGGAAGCGCTAGGAGCGGTTGATGTCCGCAAGAGCGCCACTACCGAGGAGATGCAAAAAAATATCACCCGGCTGCTTACGGACGCTCCGGGCCGCGTGATTATCGGCACTTTCTCCTCCCAAACAGAGAGAATCGGCTGGATTTTCAATCTGGCGTCCAAACTGGGAAAGAAAGTCGCTCTTGACGGCTTTAGCATGAAAGTCAACGTGGAAATCGCCCAGAAGCTCGGCTACATCAAGGTCGCCAAAAATAATTTAATCCGCATCGAGGATATCGATAAATATCAGGACAATAAAGTGATTATCCTTTGTACGGGAGCCCAAGGCGAAGGCAACGCCGTCCTGTCCCGCATTATCGATGGCAGCCACCGCCAGGTAAAAATCCGTAAAAACGATACTATCATCCTATCATCCTCGATTATTCCCGGCAATGAAAATACCATTCAGCACCTCAAGGATAATCTTTACCGCCAATGCGATAATGTCATTCACGGCGGGATCATGGATATCCATGTTTCCGGCCATGGCAACCGTGAAGATATCGCTTACATGCTTAAATCCATCCAGCCGGATTATTTTATTCCCGTTTACGCCCACCATTATATGCTCAAGGAAGCGGCCAAGCTGGCGCGGGAAATCGGCTTTAACCCGTCTCGGATTTTCGTGCCGGATAATGGCAGCATAATTGAATTCTCCGCCGCCGGAGCGGCGATGCTCGAGAAGAAAGTTCCCTCCAGTTATGTCTTTGTCGACGGACTGGGCATCACTGATTCCAATAATGTCGTCTTGCGCGACCGCAAAATGATGGCCGAAGACGGCATGCTGGTAATTATTGCTACCGTCGATGCCAAAACCGGCAACCTCATCCATAATCCCGACATCATCTCCCGCGGCTTCGTCTACATGAAAGAAAACAAGCGGCTGATAGAAATGACCCGCCAAAAAATCAAAAAAATACTGCGTGATGAAAATCCCGTCACTGCCCCCGATGATCAGCTGCTTAAAGAAAAACTCCGCAACGAAATCGGCAAATTTCTCTACCAAAAGACCGAGAAGCGCCCGATGATCATACCGGTAATCATTGAGGTCTAGTTTTACAAAAAATTTTATCTTAATAAAACCCCCGATAAGCTTCGGGGGTTTTAAATTTCTGCTATGCCTCAATCCTATCAATAACTATTTTGAAAAATAATCAAGTTTCATGGCTTGCCTCACTTCAGCCATGGTAGCCGCCGCCTTAATTCGGCCGCGCTCGGTTCCTTCACGGATAATCCTGAAAATTTGCGCCGGGTCTTTGGCCAGTTGTTCGCGCCGCGACCTGACAGGCCCGATCACGCTCTCTAGCACTTCCGTCAATCTTTTCTTTAAAACGACATCTCCCAGCCCTCCTTTTTTATATTTGATCTTTAATTTATCCACCTCGTCGGCGCGCGGATCAAAAACATCCAAATAGGTGAACACCGTATTGCCTTCGACTTTACCCGGATCTTCCACGCGCAAATGGCCGGGATCAGTATACATTGATTTCACTTTTTTGGCGATGATGTCAGCCGAGTCCGAAAGATAAATGGCGTTGCCCAGCGATTTACCCATTTTATCTTTGCCGTCGATGCCCGGCAGACGGCCGACTTCCGCTACCAGGCCTTTCGGCTCCACCAGCACCGGCTTATAAATACGGTTAAATGATCTGACGATTTCCACGCACTGCTCAATCACCGGCATCTGATCCTCGCCTACCGGTACCAAATCGGCTTTAAAGGCGGTAATGTCAGCCGCCTGAGAAATCGGATAAGCCAAAAACCCAACCGGCACGCTGGCGCCGAATTTTTTTTGCTTGATTTCCGTCTTGACTGTCGGATTGCGCTGCAACCTGGCCAAAGTAACCAGATTCATATAGTAAACCGTCAACTCAGCGATTTCCGGAATCATTGACTGAATCACGATTGCTGAAATTTTTGGATCAATACCAACTGCCAAATAATCCAGAGCGACTTCCAAAATATTTTGGCGCACTTTTTCCGGATGTTCATAATTGTCGGTAAGCGCTTGCGCATCAGCGATGAGGATATAGGTCTCATAATCGTTCTGTAATTTGACGCGGTTAACCAATGAGCCGATATAATGCCCCAAATGCAATTGCCCAGTCGGCCGATCGCCGGTGAGAATGATTTTTTTCATACTATAATCAGATAGTTTATTGACTTAATTCTATAATAGTATTGGCCTTTCTTCAAGATGGTAATTTTTACCTCGCCAGCATTAACAATTCCTTTTTTAATTTCCGCAAAACCGCTTTACTTTTCGCCTCAATATTCAGCCGTACCAGCGGCTCAGTATGGCTCGGCCGCAGATTAATAAACCAATCCGGACCACTGACAGACAGGCCGTCTCTTTTATTTTGCTGATATCTCCTGAATTTCGCGGCAACTTTAGCTGCCGCTTTCCTAAAATCAATCCCGGTCAGATTAATTTCTCCGGAGAGATGATACTTTTGGCGATACTCCCTTAAAGCTTCCGCCAGTGACAAATCATTCTCCGCCAGATATTCCAGCAATAATAAAATTGGAATTATGGCGTCGCCATAGGCGTAATTTTTTTTCTGTTTCAATGATAAATTAACAAAGAAATGTCCGGAGTTCTCGCAGCCGAAAGCGATTCTTTCCTGGACCATTAAGTCAACGAAGTTAGCCCAGCCGGAACGGCAGACAACCGCCCGGCCGCCGCCGCGCGCAATGGTCTCTTTTATTCCCAGCTCTAACCGCCCGTCAATGGCGATTTTTTTGATTTTTAATTTTTCTAACGCAATTCGGCACAGCAGGCAATTCAAATGATAGGGGTTGGCTGGCTGGCCAATCTCATCTATCAGTACCGCCCGATCGGCATCGCCGTCAAAAATTACTCCCAAATCGGCGCCCCGCTTCTTCACTTCGCTGATAATCGATTTTTGATTTTCCAGCAACAACGGATTCAATCCGTGATCGGGATAACGGTCGCCGGCCAAAAAATTCATTTTGACTACCTGCACCGGCAAAGACCCAAAAACCGTCTGCGCCAGCTGGGCGCCGGAACCGCCGGACGCGTCCATTATTATTTTGCATTTTTTAAGCTTTTTTTTGTTGATAAACGATAAGGCAAATTTGGCATAGCCGGCAAGCGGATTATTCTTTGCCACTGCTCCTCTGACTGATAGTTTCTTTTTCTGCCCAACTTTTTTATCGCTTAGCTTCCCCACTAATCTTTTAAGCTCCAGACCGCTGACGGCTCGGCCGTCTCGCAGGCAAAATTTCAATCCGGCAATGCCTTTGGGGCTATGCGAGGCGGTGATCATAATGCCGGCATCATAACAGCCGCCGCCCAAGGCAAAAAATAAGGCCGGCGTGCTCTGAGTTCCCAGATCGGCGACAACCACGCCGCTGGCAGCGGCGGCTTTTTTAATCTGAAGCAAAACCCACTTTGATTCCGGCCGCAAATCCCTGGCGACAATTAATCTCTTTATTTTTTTAGCGATAAAGAAAGCCGTAACAATCCGATAGGCCGCTTCCGGGCTTAGCTCTTCCGGGTATTTGCCGCGGATGTCGTATTCCTTAAAAATAATTTTGTTTAATTTCATGTCTATATTTTAACATTTTTTAACATTATTTAACAGCTATTGATACTAGATTATATCCTTTCCAAATACTGACCTGCTTGGCGCTGGAATAAGATTCATAATACTGATCGATTTCTTTAAAGCCCGCTTCCGCCAATAATTGTTTCATTTCCCCTTTGGTAAAAGAATGGACATAGCGCAAATTTTTATTGCCCAGGGGCTTCCAAGGAATGAATGCGTCCTTAATGCTCCAAATCCCACGGCTGATTTTATGAGGAAGATCCAGCAGCCGCTTGTAATATTGCTTGGCGGTCTTGCAGTTAAACAAATTCCAATTGCGCATAATCAGCTTGCCGCCAGGCGCTAACGCCTCGTAAACATTTTTCAGCACCTGCAAGCGCAGGTCGCGGCTGGGAAGATGGTGCAAGACGGCGATCATTAAAACCAGGTCAAACTTCCCCTCCTTTCCAAGGAGGGGCCAAGGGGAGGTTATAAAAGCCGCTCTATTATCGTGACTTTCAAAACCCCCTCTATCTCCCCCTTGGAAAGGGGGAGAAACAATGTCTCCAATTTCAAAATTAATATTTTGCTCTCCGGCAAAACGTTCGCGGCAAATCTTGATCAATTCTTCGCTATTATCAATTCCCAAATATTCAATCTCGCGCCCGCGAAACAGCTCGGCGAAGCGCCCGTTGCCGCAGCCCAGATCCAGCACTTTCATTCCATCGCGCGCGGTCTGGCCGAATTCAAACGGCGGCTGCCACCACTTGCCGCGAGTATCGGAAAACTCCGGAGCGATAGAATTGTAAATATCTCTGGTTTCGTGTAGAATCTTAGTTGTAGTTTCTTTATTCATATGGCAAAAATCTACTTAGAAAGAATCGTTAAAAGTATCATGAAAGCCAATCCTCAAACCGAGAAGGAGCTTTTTAATATTGCCAGGAAAGCAGCCGGAAAAATAAAGCAGACGCCGCCGGAAAAATCGGCCTTGCTTTCAGCTTATCATAAACTGCTTAAAAATGGCAAAATCAGACAAAATAAAAATATTGAGAAAATATTGATAAAAAGGAAAGTCCGCTCACAATCAGGCGTAGCGGTAATCTCGGCGCTCACAAAATCGTTTCCCTGCCCCGGCAAGTGCCTTTTCTGTCCGACTGAAAAAAATATGCCTAAATCATACTTATCCAATGAACCGGCTGTCATGCGGGCGATTCTGGCCAAATTTGATCCCTACCGCCAAGTGACTATGCGGCTCAAGGCCCTTATTGCCAATGGCCATCCTACTGATAAAATTGAACTGATTATCATGGGCGGTACCTGGAGCTGCCTATCGCCGCAATATCAAAGCTGGTTTATTAAGCGCTGTTTTGACGCGCTTAATGGCAAAGCGTCAAAAACACTCGCGCAAGCCCAGAAGAAAAATGAGACGGCCAGGCATCGCTGTATCGGATTAACCTTGGAAACCAGGCCGGATTTTATCGATCTCAAGGAAATTAGAAAAATGCGGGAGCTGGGCTGTACCCGCGTGGAGCTTGGCATTCAGCATACTGATGACAAAATTTTGAAACTAAACCGCCGCGGCCACACAGCAGAGCAAGGCATTGAGGCCATTAAACTACTCAAAAACGCGGGATTTAAAATCAATTTGCATCTGATGCCTAACTTATACGGCTCAACGCCGGCTAAAGATCTGGTGATGTTCAAAAAAATTTATACCGACGGCAATTACATGCCGGATATGATAAAAATTTATCCCTGTGTGGTGAATGAATTTGCCAATTTGCACAGATTTTACAAGAATAAAAAATATAAGCCCTATACCAATAAGCAACTGACGGATTTGCTCATTAAAATCAAAAAAATCACGCCTCCTTGGGTGCGTATTGCCCGGTTGATCCGCGATATTCCGGAAGAATCAATTATTGCCGGAAATAAAATCACCAACCTGCGCCAGCTCTTGCAAGACCAAGCCCAAAAAGACGGCTGGAGCTGCCGGTGCATCAGATGCCGGGAAGCGGGACACCAGCCAGCACAATTAAGAATTAAGAATTATGAATTACGAATTAGAAAATACCAGGCCAGTGGCGGGATGGAATATTTTCTAAGCTACGAATCAAAAGATGAAAAGGTGCTGTATGCCTTTTTACGCTTGCGCCTGCCGGCAGAGTCCGAAAAAGCCGTCTTAGCAGAACTCCGCGGCGCAGCCCTCGTCCGTGAACTGCATACCTACGGCCAGGCCCTGGAAATAGGCGCTTCCGGTGAGGTGCAACATCTGGGATTGGGAAAAAAATTACTGGCTGAAGCCGAAAAAATAGCTAGAAAAAATGGAGTAAAAAAAATCGCCGTGATTTCCGGCGTCGGAGTGAGACAGTATTATGAAAAATTCGGCTACATATTAGAGGGAACCTATATGGTAAAACAGCTTAAACAAATTTTGCCACAGCAACAATCCCCGCTGTCTCTGCCCGCAGGATGCGCTTGCCTAGACTAACCGGAACAATTCCCTTATATTTTGCCTGCTCGATTTCCTCCTCGCTATAGCCGCCTTCCGGGCCGACAAATAAATTAACCGGCAATACCTTGCCATCAGCGGCAATGGCTTCTGACTCCTGGGAATTTTCCCAAGCGATATATTTTTCTCCCGCTTCCGCCGAAGCGATGCTGAGCGCTTTGCGCCAAGAAGCCACCGGTTCTAATTCCGGGATACGCGCGCCGCCGCATTGCTCAACGGCCTCGCGGATTATTTCCTGGTAGCGCTTTAACTTCACTGGAGAAATCTCCTTGACGACGCAGCGAGAAGAAACTACCGGCACAATCCGGCTGACGCCGAGCTCGGTCACCTTCTGCAGCAGCCATTCAAACTTATCGGACTTCAAAAGCGAAGGATAGAGCGTAATAAATCTGGCCGGCTCCCGCTCACCAGGCCGCTCGTCAATAATCAAAAACTTAGCTTGAATCTTGCTGAGTTCCGTCAGTTGGCAGACATATTCCAGGCCATCGCCGCAAAAAACAATAAACCGCTCCCCTTCCTTGGCGCGCAAAACCCGAGATAATTGGCTGATAATCTCCTTTTCGTTAGACATAATGTAGTTGCCAAAAAAATGGTCCTTGGCCAGATAAAATCGATGCATTTCGTTTGAAAAAAATTAATATTTTTGCTAGAATTATTATAGCATAATATCGGTAATTTTATAATTTTTAATTCTTAATTTTTAAGTAACTTCTTAAGTCTTAATTTTTAAACATCATAAATTAGTATTCATTTAAAAATTACAAAAATAAAAATTTAATATGAATTATCTTTCCAAAATAAACTCCCTGATTAAAAGTGAAGTTAAGAGGCAAAAGGACTCTCTCGTCATGATTCCTTCGGAAAACTATGCTTCACCGGCAGTCTTCGCCGCCATGGGCTCGGCGCTCTCCAATAAATATTCCGAGGGCTATCCCCACAAAAGATATTACACCGGCAACCAATATATCGACCAGTTGGAATCACTGGCGCGGGATCTGGCTTTAAAAATTTTTAAACTCAATCCTAAAGACTGGCACGCTAATGTCCAGCCGCACTCTGGCTCCGGCGCCAATATGGCCGTCTATATGGCACTGCTTAATCCCGGCGATAAAATATTAGGCATGGATCTGGGGGCGGGCGGCCATCTCACTCACGGCAGCCGCGTCAATTTTTCAGGCAAGCTGTATAAATTCTCTTATTATAGCGTCAATCCTAAAACTCACTTATTGGATTATAAAGAAATCGCCCGCGTCGCCAAGAAAGAAAAACCGCGGCTGATCGTCTGCGGCGCTACCGCTTACACCCAAAAAATAGACTTTGCCAAATTCGCAAAAGTAGCCAAATCAGTCGGCGCCTATCTGGTAGCCGATATCGCGCATATCGCCGGACTAATCGTCGGCGGCGTTCATCCTTCGCCCTTCCCCTATGCCGATGCTGTGACGATGACAACGCATAAGACCTTGCGCGGGCCGCGCGGCGCCATCATCATCTGCAAAGAAAAACTGGGCAGCGATATTGATAAGGCGGTCTTTCCCGGTATCCAGGGCGGGCCCTTAGAAAACGTCATCGCGGCCAAAGCCGTCTGTTTTGCCCAAGCGCTCGCCCCAAAATTCAAGCAGGATCAAAAACAAACCGTCAAAAACGCTAAACTGCTGGCCAGCACGCTCAGCCGCAACGGAATAAAGCTGATCGCCGACGGCACGGAAAATCACCTGTTGCTTGTTGATTGCCGGAATTTGCAAATCAGCGGCAAAGAGGGCGCCAACCTGCTCGCCGAGGCCGGCATTTATACCAATGCCAACATGATTCCGTTTGATCCGGCCACGCCGCTTAATCCCTCCGGCATCCGCCTCGGCACGCCGGCGCTGACCACCCGGGGAATGAAAGATAAAGAAATGAAGCTGATCGGGCTGTGGATCGCGGAAATCTTAAAACAGCCCAAAAATAAAAAATTAAGAACCAGGATAAAAAAAGAGCTAAAAGAGCTGACGAGAAAATTTCCAATTTATTAATGGCCAAACCAAAAAAATCCGCCATCATCCTTGACGGCAAAGCGCTGGCGGAAAAAATCAAGCTAGCTTTAAGAAAAGAAATAATCAAACTGCCCAGCCCGCCCGGACTGGCGGCTATTTTAGTCGGCGATGACGAAGCTTCAAAAATCTACCTCCGGCTGAAAAAAAAAGCCGCTCAGGAAATCGGCATTAATTTTCATGAATATTTGTGCGGCAATGACTGCTGCCCCAATGTCCCCGAGGAAGAACTGCTAACCATGGTTGGATTCTTGAATAATGATCCGGCGACTAGCGGCATCATTGTTCAGCTTCCCTTGCCCAAAAAATTCAATACGAAAAAAATCATCGGAGCGATTGACCCGCAAAAGGATGTTGACGGGTTTCATCCACAAAATAAAACCGGAATTATTCCGCCGACTATCGCCGCCGTAATTGAACTGCTGAAAACGACCGGGGAGAACCTCCCAGGAAAAAATACCCTGATTATTGGCAAAAGCGATATCTTCACTAGGGGACTGAAAAAGCACCTGATGGCGGAACTAAAAATCAAAAAAATCAAAGAAACAAAAGAAATAACCGCTGGAACAAAAGATTCGGACATTATCGTGATCGCCATCGGCGAAGCCGAGGCGCTGAAGAAAAACCATATTAAGCCCGGCGCCATAATTATTGACGTGGGAATAAATAAAGTTAAGGATAAGACTGTCGGCGATGTTGATCCAAAAGCAGCGGAAATCGCCGGCTGGCTCTCACCCGTGCCCGGCGGCGTCGGCCCGCTGACCGTCGCCTGCCTCTTGCGCAATGTCCTGGCTCTGGCGAAAAAATAAAAATTTCTAATTGACTTAATTTCTAATTCCTAAATAATGCCCAATTAAGATATAATTAAAAATTATTTAGAAATTAGATCAATTAGGAATTTTAAACTTTAAGCATCTTTTCCATTAATTCCACGAATATTTTAGCATTGACTTCAACGTCCGCCATCGCCCGGTGGGCGTTTTTGTGCTCATGGCCGAAATATTTGGCGACATTCGTCAGAGTGTGCTGAGGCAATGGCAGCAGCTTGCGCGACAGCTCCAAAGTATCAATTAGTTTATTTCGCGGCAGGCCAAGCCGATGCTTTCGCAGATGATTAAGCACAAACAGCCAATCGAATTCCTTGATATTGTGCCCGACAATAATCGTTTCGCCGATAAATTTTAAAAACTCATCCATTACCTCTTTGGCGCTACGGCCATTGACCAATAAAAAAAATTCATTGAGGCCGTGGATTTTTTCCACTTCCGGCGGAATGCCCCGGGTCGGCTGGATCAATTGTTCAAAACGATCAATTATTTCCGGGCCGCGCATTTTTAGGCCGGCGATTTCCAGCACTTCATCGCGCACCGGATCCAGGCCGGAAGTCTCAATATCAAAAACCGTGAACTCAGTCACGAGGAATCTGTCATACTTCTGTTTTAGTTCTTCGGCTTGCATATCAGTAGTTAATTTAAACGATTTTCACGATTTTGGCAATAGGTTGAAAAAAACAGCGTATCTGATATTATTATACTATTGATATTAAGATATTAAAGCTTGCTGTTTTAATTGATATTTTAATATCCTAAATATCTTAAATATTTCAATTATGAGTTTTTCCATCGGAATCGTCGGCTTGCCCAATGTCGG
>CAIOLF010000017.1 GCA_903859075.1 Candidatus Buchananbacteria bacterium | reverse complement strand
TTTTTTAATATTGGCGCGATTATCGGCATTTTGCCGCTCACCGGCATTCCTTTGCCGTTTATTTCTTACGGCGGCACGGCGCTGATTGTCTGTTTGGCGGCGACAGGAATCTTGGCTAATATTTCCAAACAAAATTCAAGATAATAATTTTTACAATATGCGAATCTTACTATCCGGCGGCGGCACCATGGGCTCGGTGAGTCCGCTGGTCGCTACTTATCAGGAAATAAAAAAAATTCGCCCGGAGACGGAGTTTCTTTTTGTCGGTACGTCAGACGGTCCGGAAAAAGCCGTGGTTGAGAGCTATAAGATACCTTTCCGCGCTATTACCTCCGGCAAGTGGCGGCGCTATTTTGATTTACGCAACTTAATTGATCCCTTCAAGGTTTTTTGGGGCTTTGCGCAGTCATATTTTATCTTGGGAAAATTCCGGCCTAATGCCGTGATGATTGCCGGCGCTTTTGTCGGCGTACCGGTCGCTTGGGCCGCTTGGCTCCGTCGCATCCCGGTGCTCATTCATCAGCAAGATATCATTCCGGGGCTTGCCAATAAGTTAATGGCCAATATTGCCACCCGCATTACCGTCTCTTTTGAGATTTCACTCAAGGATTTTTTTCCAAACAAGACGGTACTGACCGGCAATGCCGTAAGGCGGGAGTTTTATGATTGCGATCCTAAAGCGTCCGGCCAATTTTTTAGCCTCAAAGCGGATTTGCCGACATTGCTGATTCTTGGCGGCGGTACCGGGGCGATAAAAATAAACGAGATAGTGGAAAAATCATTGGCTGATTTATTGCAATTCTGCCAAATTATCCACATTACCGGAAAGGGCAAAAAAATCGACGTAGAAGCCGATGGCTATCACCAGTTTGAGTTTTTAGCCAATGGCATGACGGAAGCAATGTGTTCGGCCGATTTGATTGTCAGCCGCGGCGGACTCTCGACTACTTCGGAAAGCATTATTATGGCCAAGCCGACTATTATCATCCCGATACCCAGGACGCATCAAGAATTCAACGCCCAATACTTTCAGAAATCAAACGCCGCCTATATGCTGTCGCAGGAGTCGCTGACCCCGGAGATGTTTATTTCCGTGATCAAGGGTTTGCTCTATGATGAGAGTCAGCGGGAAAACCTTTCGCGCAATATCGCCAAGATGATGCCTTATGACGGCGCGGCGCGGATAGCGGGGCTATTATTAGAGATTGCCAAGCAGTAGTTTTTAATTTAAAATTTAAAATTTAAATTGAATTTAAAAATGATAAATTTAAAATTTTATTAAAATAATGGTTATAAATCTTAATAAAGTTAATAAAGTCTATTTCATAGGTATTGGCGGTATTGGAATATCCGCGGCAGCCGGCATCGCCCATGTCCGGCATTTTTTGGTTGAGGGTTCGGATGCGGCCGAAGGGGAGATAGTCAATGATCTGCGTGATCATGGCATATCGGTACATGTGCCGCATGACGCCGAAAATATTACCGAGAAAATCAGCTTAATCGTCCGTTCGGTGGCCGTGCCTGATGATAATCCCGAAATTATCAGAGCCAAAGAATTAAATATCCCGATTATCACTTATCCGCAATTTCTGGGGTTGCTGACACAGGACAGATACGGCGTGGCAGTATCCGGCACCGACGGCAAGACGACGACCACGGCGATGATCGCCCAGATTTTAATTGATGCCGCTTATGATCCGACAGTCGTGCTCGGCAGCCGGGCGAGATTTTTGGAAGGCAATTGGCGAGTGGGGGATAGCAAGTATTTCGTCTATGAGAGCGACGAGTATCGCCGCGCTTTTGTGAGTTATTCTCCATATCTCGCAGTAATTACCAACATTAATTTAGACCATCTTGATTATTATAAAGACGAGGCGGATTATGTCTCCGCATTCGCTGATTATGCGGTGAGGATTCCGGCTGAAGGATATTTAATAATAAACGGAGATGATAAAAATTGTTTGGCGGTGGCCGAAAAATGCGCCGCAAAAATCGTGGCTTATGCTCTAGGCGGCGATGTGGATTATGTTGCCAGAAATATTCGGGTGCAAAATCAAAAACAGATATTTGAAATTTGGCATGGCGATAAGCTGGAAGCGGAAATTGAATTGCTAATTCCCGGCCGGCACAATATTTATGACGCCTTAGCTGCTTTCTCTGCGGCCAGGTCGCTGGGAATAGATGCGGAGCAAATTAGAAAATCTTTGGCTACTTTTAAAGGCGCTTGGCGCCGTTTTGATCACCTGGGAAAATACGGACAGGCGGAAATAATAGCTGACTACGCCCATACACCGGACGCAGTACAAAAAACTATTGCCGCGGCGCGGGAATTTTATCCGCAGCAGAAGATTTTGGCGGTTTTCCAGCCCCATCAATACAATCGTACCAAGAATTTTTTTGATCAATTTGCCGCCAGCTTTTCTGCCGCCGACAAAGTGATTATTCCTGATATTTATTATGTGGTCGGCCGCGAAAATCCCTCTGATTTTGATGTTAGCGGAGAGAAGTTGGCTATAGCTATAAAAAATAACGGCGTGGACGCCGTCTATGGCGGTGATCTGAGCGAGTGCGAAATTCTGATCAAAAAAGTTGTTCATGAATTTGATTTGGTCTTGGTGCTGGGAGCGGGGGATATTTATGAGGTAGCTAAAAAATTAATTAAGGATTAAGAATTATGAATTAATAATTATGCCCGTTGATTTGGACAGAATCCAAACTGATCTGGAAAAGCCGCGGAGAAAGAAAAAGCTTATTAAAGGGCCAGGTTTTGCCGCGCAGAAAAAAGCGCTGGAAGCGACGGGATATTTAGTGAGGAAAAAGAAAAAATCTTAATTTATGCTGGAAATAAAAGAAAATATCTCACTTAAAGATTATACCACTTTCCACATCGGCGGTCCGGCGAGATATTTTGTCGTGGCAAACGATTTGGAAGAATTGCAAGAAGCGCTGGCTTCTGCCAAAAAAAATAAATTGGAATTTTTTATTTTAGGCGGCGGCAGCAATATTTTAGTAAGCGATCAGGGCTTTGCCGGCGTGGTGATTAAATTGAATAATAGCTATGTTAAGATAAAAAATAATACCGCAGAAATTGGAGCGGGCACAGCGCTGTCAAAAGCCATAGGAGAGACGTTGGGAGCGGGATTGTTGGGCCTGGAGTGGGCAGCCGGGATACCGGGAACCGTTGGCGGCGCAGTGCATAATAATGCCGGCGCCTACGGCGGCGAAATGTCGCAAAGTGTCAAAGAAGTAGGCGTTATTAGAAGCGAAAAAATTAAAAGACTAAAAAATAAAGATTGCTGTTTTGGCTATCGGACTTCATTTTTAAAGGAGGCTAGCTCTAGCGGGAAGAAAAATTTGGATATTATTTTTTTGGTGATTTTAGAATTAAAGAAGGCAGCGGCCGAGGCCATCGAACAAGCAAAAGCGACTATTAGAGAAAATATTAAAAAAAGAGACAGTAAATTCAACGGATTTTCCGCCGGCAGCGCTTTTAAGAATATTGAACTCAGCGAGAGCAAAATCAAGGAGTTTAAAAATAAATTTTCGGAGCTGTCGGATCAATTTGTAGAGTACAAAAAAATTCCCTCCGCCTGGCTGATTGACCAGTGCGATCTGAAAGGCAAGACTATTGGCGGAGCTAAAGTCAGCGAAGAACACGCCGGGATAATCATTAATACTGGCCAAGCGTCAGCGGAGGATGTTATAATGCTGATATCTTTTATCAAGCAGCAAGTGCGGGATAAATTCGGGATCCAATTGCAGGAAGAAATTGAGTACATTGGATTTTAAATTATTATTTATTAATTATTAATATTGCGAGTATGCAAATCACCATCAAAGCGACAAAAATGGAATTGACTCCGGCGATTGAGTCCACGGCCAGAGAAAAAATCGAAGGATTGAAAAAATATTTTGATAATATTATTGAGGCGGATGTGGAGGTGGGAATTACCACCAGCCATCATCATAAGGGCAACATTTTCCGGGCGGAAATAAATTTGTCGGTGCCGAAAAAAAATTTATATGCTGTCGCCGAGACCGATGATTTATATAAATCAATCACGGAAGCCAAGGATAAGATAAAAAATGAATTGGTAAAGTATAAAGAAACGCACCAGAAATGATTTTTTGAGTAATCTAAAACCCCGTTACGGCGGGGTTTTTTTAGTTAATTTCAGCGCTTGATTAATAAGCGCTTAAATGCTAGAATATTGGTATCAATTTTAATCATTTTTATGTCATTTTTAAACAAAATCTTAGGCGATCCGAATAAAAAAGTGCTGGCTGAATTGGAAACTGTTGTGGCCAAGATAAATGCGCTGGAGCCGCAGCTTTCCGCTTTATCCGATGAAGAGCTAAAAAAGCAGACGCAAAAATTCAAAGATGAGCTGGCTGTCGGAAAAACTCTGGATGATATTTTACCGGAAGCATACGCCACCGCGCGTGAGGCCAGTAAGCGCGTCATCGGCCAGAGGCATTTCGATGTCCAGCTGATTGGCGGCATCACTTTGCACCGCGGCCACATCGCGGAAATGCGTACTGGTGAAGGCAAGACACTGTCCGCTGTCTGTCCGCTGTATCTCAATGCGCTCACCGGCAAGGGCGTGCATCTGGTGACGGTCAATGATTATTTGGCGCGCATCCATGCCGATTGGATGGGGAAAATTTATGATTTTTTGGGACTCTCGGTCAGCTGCATCCAGCATGAAAAATCATATCGCTTTGTTGGAAATAGCTCTAAAGCAGAGGGCTTGCTCGACGAAGCTTCAGCGAAGGCGGGCGATGAGATGCTGGACGTCCAAAACTTAACGCCCTGCACCAGGCGTGAGGCTTATGCCTGTGACGTGCTCTATGGCACCAATAATGAATTCGGCTTTGATTATCTGCGCGATAACATGGTAATGTCGGTAGAAGATATGGCGCAGCGGCCACTGTACTACTCCATCGTCGATGAAGTCGACTCGATCTTAATCGACGAAGCCAGGACGCCGCTGATTATTTCCGCGCCGGACATGGAGTCCACTGATAAGTATTATCAGTT
>CAIOLF010000016.1 GCA_903859075.1 Candidatus Buchananbacteria bacterium | reverse complement strand
TGCCTTTGAAATGTTTGTATTTGCCAAGACGAATCATAATTTATTGTTATTGATGATAAATTCTTTCAGTTCTCCCAGGGCGATACGCCGCATGGAGCTCTGCCGCTTTTCTTCGTCTGACATTTCCGCCCAGGTATTTTTAAATCCTTCAGGAATGAATATAGGATCCCAGCCGAAGGCGGCCTCGCCACGCGGCGACTCGGCAATCGCCCCTGCCCGATTGGCGGAAAAAGTATAAATCCCGGTATCGTCCCCATAAGCGAACATGACGCTTGCCGTTGCCCGGCGGTCGCTGAACTTATCTAATAATTTGCACAATCCGTCATTGCCTAGGGATTCATAAAACCACTTGATCAGCGGACCGGGCAGCAGTCCCAGGCCATTGAAGACCAGGCTGATATCTTCCACAAGCACTGGCGCCTGAATAACCCCATAGGCCCTTCTGGCTTTATCTTCGACGATTTCCCGTAAATCCAATGACTGGATTTCCGGCTGATCTAATTTATGGTAGGCTACTGGAATATTAAAATAATCAGCCAAGTGCCTGGCTTTTCCCGGATTGCCTGTAATAAATGTTAAATTATTCATGTTTTACAAAATTCTTTCTTGCAACCCACCATTTCTTGATCAATGATAGGGTCAGCGTCGAGAGTAAAAAACCAACTGTCGGCACTATGGCGTTTAGCCAAGGCCGTTCTATATTAATCGCCGACATATAGAGGCTGATTGCCAGATAAGTAATGAGAGCGATAAAAAATCTGCGCGTCCAACTGGTTTCCCAATCCTTATCTGCCTCGACCCGACTATTGCGCTGTTCGATTTTCTCCAGCCTTTGTTCGATGGAATCCATATTACTGCAAGTTATAAATCCAGCCCGGTTGCCACTTCCATGGCGCCGGAATAATTACTTCAAGCGGTACCCCGTTTATCAAATTTTCCAAAGCGTACTGCGTGGCGCGATGGCCGATTATCATGATGGTCTTGCCGTCATAATTTTTTTGAGGTCGTCGAGAAATTCTTTCATCCGCTGCGTTGTCTGCTCATAGCTTTCGCCGCCCTGAAAAGGCGTAGCTATCCTCTGCGGCTTCTCTTTATCAACTATTTCGCTTGGCGCTCCGTTTAAATCGCCATAATTGCATTCGCGCAATCTGGCGTCTTTTATTATCGGGATATTAGTCGTCCCAAAGGCAATCTCCGCTGAATGTACAGCCCGTCTCAAATCGGAACAATAAATAGCTTCGAGATCCCTGTCCATGCTTCTCTCCCCTAATTGTTTTGATTGCTCCAATCCCAACTCTGATAAATCAACATCCTTCCAGCCGGAGGCAAGCTGCGCTTGATTGTCAGTCGTCGTGGAATGAGGCTCAAAAAATATTTTTACCATACTATTTGATTAATTTTTTATCAGTTTGTCCGGCAATCCATCTATCCCCTTAAATTCTTTAACCACAATTGATTTAATCTTGCTTTTTAATTCCGGCGATAAATTCGGGTAAATCATTTCCGACTGGCCGCCGATACTCTCGCAATCATCCTCGATTAAAATATCCGGCATAATCTTTTCAATGATACCCTGATAGCTCTGGCCCTGATCGCGAAACAGCACCTCGCCAGCAGGGAAATCATATTTTTGCAAAACCAACTTATCCTTTTCAACATCTTCGACAGTTTGATGTGAACTAATATAGACAATTTCCACTCCTTGAGTGTTCCATGTTCGCAGCTTCTCGGCTGCCATGCCTATTGGAATATAACTGGCATAGTCTAAAACAGAGCGCTCGTTTTCCATAACTTGTTTGACTGCGATTTCCCGCGGCTGGCCTGAGGCGCCTTGGTGCATAAGCAAAGTTCCATGGAGAAAGATGGCTATTTTCATATTTAAAATATTCAATACATCTTAACGCCGTTGGGTACCGGCGATAACGGCGAAATCAGTACGACATCTCCGTTGGCGTCAGGTACGCCCAAAGTCAGCACTTCGGAAAAAAACGGGCCGATCTGTTTGGACGCAAAATTAACCACCGCCATGATCTGCCGATTCAGCAAATCAT
>CAIOLF010000015.1 GCA_903859075.1 Candidatus Buchananbacteria bacterium | reverse complement strand
CCTGCAAGGCCTTGACGGCTTCGCCCGGACGGCCCAGATAATATCTTTTCCAATCCTTCGGATTGACATACCAGGCCTCTTTCTTGCCGTCGATCTGGATCAATATTTTTCCTAAATTAGCTTTGGTAAAATTATCATCGATAGGCAGCTTGCCCGTGCCGACAGGATCATAGCCGGCAATGACATCCTCTTTATCGCTGTATTTATTGCCATTAGTGTCGGCCTTGGTCGGGTCGGTTCCCAAGGAAACTTCCACGGCATCGGATAAGCCATCTTTATCGGTATCCGTGGCATTATTCAAATTCCAGTCAGCCACTAATATCTTGCTCAGATCTTTATTGGAAGTTCCGATACCCAGCTGCACTATAGTATTGAAAATATTGGCATTATCGGCTCCCAGATCATTGCGGAATTGCTGATAGCCCTGAAGCGATTGCGCTTGGGTATTGATGGTATTTTGATATTCTTCGGTTTTTTGAGTCAAGGTTTTTTGGCTGTCAGTCAGCTGGGTAATCTGGCTTTGCGCGTCGGAAACCTGCCCTTTATACTGGCTGATCTCACTCTGCGACTGCGCCAACTTGCCTTCCTGGTCAGTCAAAGTTTTTTGGGTACCCGCCAAATCCTGGCGCGACTTTTCCAAATTCTGAGTCACTTCGGCTACCCGATTCATTAATGCGGCATTATCCAAGTAAATCTTTACCGCGTAAGCGGTCATGCCGATAAAAACCACGGCAATGACAGCATAAAGGATCCAGCGCTGATAGCGGCGGAATTTTACCTCTTTTTTGACTTGGGTCTGATACATCACCGGAGCGCCGCAATTAGGGCAAGTGGTGACATTATCAGGAATCTGGCTTTTGCAATTGAAGCAAATCATATGTTTTGTTTAATTTAAACAAGGTTTTTGCCTTGTTTTTATTATAACATAAATTTATGAATGGCGCTAACATTCAATCGACTGAAGGGGATAAATTACCAGCGCCCCTTTCTCTTGGATAATTCCCTGATGACATCACTGGCGATCCAGCGGGCCGACGGCGTATCAATTTGTTTTATTTCTTCCGCCAATTTGATTGTTTTCAGCCGCAATTTCTCACTGCGGCATTTGCCGATTTCCCGCAGCGCCCAACTAATCGCTTTTTTCACGTAGATACGCTCGTCAGTGGAATATTTTTTTAACAGCGAGAAATGCTTTTCAAAAAAACTGTCCGGCAAAGTCTTATCTTTCACGGCCAGTGCCGCCAAGAGTACTATCCCCGCCCGGCGTACGAACTCTCTTTTATCCTTGCTCCACTTATTTATTTTTATTTCGGGACTTTTCAGGCGCCACAGCAGATTACCGCAGAGTTGGTCATTGGTATCCCAGGATTTGACCTCGCTCACCCATTTATCCAACTGCGTCGAGGTTAGCTTATCCGCTTCCGCGATAATTGTCGCCAAAATTCTCGCTTCGTGAATTTTACTATTCCAGAGTTTCAGCGCCAGTTCGGTATTCTTACCGATCTGTTTGCCCATTTT
>CAIOLF010000014.1 GCA_903859075.1 Candidatus Buchananbacteria bacterium | reverse complement strand
GGTGCAAATAGACGGGTTGCCCGCTGAAACAGCTGCAGAGCCGCCGTTCGCCCCTGTTGCCGCATTGGTAGTGAAATTTCAGGATTACCTCCCTTTGATGTTCATGGTTAGACTTATGACTCTTACGTCGCTTACCATTATTGTCCATCCTGTTTCTCCATTTGGGTGAAGGTTCATCGACATTAAGCCGCCGCGGCTAAATGCCGGATAAATAATATTATAGCGCTTTTAAAATTTTGTCAAAAGCCGTTTGACAGCCTCATAAAATAGGCGTACTTTAGGGCAAGTACCTTGGCAATCCGCTAGGTAGAAGTAGCAGTAAAAAATAGAGGAGTACTAGCCATGAAACTCGGCGTCATGAGTGATACCCATAATTGCAGCAAAGATAGCATTAGAGAAATCGTCGGCGAATTCAAGCAACGTGGCGTGCAGGAGATAGTCCATTGCGGCGATATCCTGCATTCCCATACCGACACTGAATTATTCGGCGATTTCCCGGTCACTTGCGTCCTTACCAAGGATCAGGCTTTCTCGCGGCATTTTGCCTTCCCGCCGGCTAAGTGGCGGTTTGTCCGTCCATCTTATCCTGAGAATCCGCCGCAAATCGTCGGCAAGCTAGATGATAGCGAAGCATCCCAGGTTATTCGGGAACAGGCGGAGTTTTGCGAGCGGCAGCGGATCTTCGCGCGTTTGGTGCCGCTAGGAGATCTCTTCGCTTATTGCGGCCATGAACGCAGTTTTGACGCTCTCAACCGCCCTGAAAAAGTCCACGAATTTTTCAGGGAGCTCAATCAGGTCAAGGACGGTGTTTATCTGGCCATGACCGGCCATACCCACCACCAATTTCTTTACCGTAATAATAATGTCTTCTGGGTCAATCCTGGTGCCGTGGAGATGAGCTGGAATTCCACGGTGGAGTTCGCGGTCATCGATACTGATAAGCGCCAGGTCGTCTTCGGCCGCCTCAGTAAGGCAGAGGCTAAGATGACTCCGGTGACTGTCGGTTTATTGGCTGACACAGGCGTTGTCTCGGAACTGGATGTGAATTTTTGGGAACGGGCGTCTGTAAGTTTCCAGGAACGCGGCGTTACCAAAGTCATCTGTTGCGGTGATTTCCGGCCGCAAGACATCGGGCGCCCGGAGCTCAAGGAAATGGAAGTGCACTATTATCTGCTGCCGGGGATGGAGGCCTCGCAGCAGGCGCCCAATTGGCATCTGATTTCCCATGAACATCCGATCGTGGAAATTTGCGGCCATAATTTCTACGTGCAACACGGCATCGGTTCGGAACAGGCGAATTTTTCTGAGATCCAGAGGGACGAGGCTTTCCGCGATCTTTTTGCCAGATATAAACGCCTGGAATTCATCGTGGCCGGCCTGACATCGGATACCATATATATGGAAGGCCAGAATTACTCCTTCCTGGATCCGGGAGACGCCCGTGATCATAAGTGCGTCGGCACTATCTGCCTGCCTCGCCGGGAATTGGATTTTTACACCATCCCCGGCTAAGCCAGTCAAACCGGTAGGATCCCCTTAAAG
>CAIOLF010000013.1 GCA_903859075.1 Candidatus Buchananbacteria bacterium | reverse complement strand
GGAAAAACATAATTCCCGGCCGCCCAACACGGCATTGCTGATGAATCCGCCCAGCGACAGCGGACAAAACCGCTTGGGATACATATCGCCCCAGAAAAGCGTGCCATAAACGCCTTTGTCCAAACCGGCGCCGACGGCGGCCACTTTCACCGGTATCTTATAAATAAACGGATAACGGAACGTCGGACGGGAAGTCGGCGGCACACTGAAGGCGGTAAACGCCATCTGCCCGCCGTTGTCTTTCATCAAGCCCTGGAATTCCTTGGGTATCTTGTCGCTGATGGTCGTCATGATGTTGGCGCTGAGGAAATTAAACGACCGCGTGGTCTTGCCGACGCAATAATACAGCGGGGCGCGCTCCTGATAGTAAGACGAGAAATCATCGGCGACTTCGCCTTTGATGCTATCCACCGGCCACCATTGCAGGCACTGGCCGGGAGTGGCCGGATCTTCCAGCAGGCAGTAACCATACATTCCGTAATAAGAATTATTGCCGCTGACATAGCGGCAGGACGGCGCGTCCTGGCCCGGATAGACGCGGCAAGAGCGGTTGACCAGCTGGCTGCCGTTGGCTTTCAGCAAGGGCTTGATTTGGATATCGTCCCAGAGCGTGTAGCCGCCGAAATTTGAATTATTGTCATACTCGGTGCCGGAAATAGGGTTCATATTCATCAGCGCCAGCTGCATCCGATAGACGTCGCTATTGGTATGGAATCGCAAGACCACATGATGCCAATCCAAACCGCGCTCGATATGGAGCGGCGAATCGGAATCAGTAACAAAGAACCAGCCGCCGTCAATGCTGTTGGGATCAGCGGCGCTATTGCCTAGGGTATAAGCGGCCGCCGAATCAACAGCTCTATAGGCCGTGATCGGACTGGCAGTATTAATCGTGCCGGTGGCATTGAAAAATCTCAGCTGGATTTCCGCGCGGGCCGGGTTGGCGGGAGCGGTATTCCCTTGCAAATCACTGGTTTTGACCCAGGCGGAAAGATAATAATCGGTATTATTGTCCAGATCGATAGACTCGGAAATCGCCGCGTTGCCGGAACGTACCATCAGAGCGCCGGAGCCCTCTTTGGCGACATTGTTGCCGCTGGCCAATACGACTTCCTGCCCGCCGACATCGAATATCTTCGGCTTCGGATAGCCAGAGGTGCAGCCGGGATTAGCGGTACAATTGTAAATCGCCGTCTGCCAGCCGACAGGAATCAATTCGTTGATTTTCTGAGTGGTCTCTCCGACTTGCTTTTGGCTGACGTTGGAGGCCTTCGTCAAACCGACTTCAAAACTGCCATTGACGACATTGGCCGCCTCGCCTTCCTGCGTCATTAATTCGTAAGAATAATAAGCGTTCGAGCTCGTGCCGAAATAAGAGTAGCCGGTCTTGTTGGCGTCCCGGAGCGGATCATAGGTCTCGGTCGCCGTATTGGACACGAAATGATTGCAGACCATCTGATTATTGAAAGAATCGCAGAGGCCGACAGCGAGGCATTTGTCCTGCGCGCCGAAAAACTGATTGGGAGAATTGGCATCCTTCTTTTCATAAGTCGTGCAGGTCAGCCAGGAATTGCAG
>CAIOLF010000012.1 GCA_903859075.1 Candidatus Buchananbacteria bacterium | reverse complement strand
ACAGCCGATGCGGTGGCATCAGCCAGCATATCCCTAGTGGACAGTATTAATAATATTACGGGGTTCAGCGATAATAATAAGGTCAGCGTTCCTTATGCCGCGAATTTGGGAGTAATAAGCCCGCAAGCCCTAATTAATGCCAAATCTGATTTTGTCTTGGCATCATTTGCCGTTAAAGATTATAAGGAAAAATCTTTTGCCACCACTAACGACAAAATCAATGCAGTTTATGATTTGATCAAATCAGTCCAAAAACTTGTAAGCGCCACCCAAGTTGTCTTCCAGAATACCATCACTTCCACGGCTTTACCGCAAACCTCTCTCGCCGGGCCGTCGTTATCCGCTCTACAAGCCACAGTTGCCGGCTATCAGACGCAAATAAATGGAGCCATAGCTCAGATAAACGGCGCGCGGCAAGGGGTGGCCAGTACTGGGTTGAATAACGATGCCACTCTTGATGCTTTAGAGAAGGCATATGAATTGGCGCAAGAACAGGAGAATGCCGCCGCTCAGAATTTAAATAATATTTTGGCCTCGAGCAAGTCACAGGTTGACGGAGCGCAGAGCCAGATAGACGCTCTTTCCGGTCAAGCCAATCTGGCCAGAATCCAGGTGGATAATCTAACGATTAAAGCGCCTATTGCCGGTACCATCACTCAAAAAATGATTTCCCAAGGGGACACGGTGGCTCCGGGCCAGGTGGTGGCGGTAATGAGCCAAACCGCAAAGCTGAAAGTCCAGACTTATGTGGATCAAATTTACGTAAATTCGCTGCAAGTGGGAATGGCAGCTCAAATCACGGATAATAATGGCAATATTTTCACCGGTAAAGTCGTAAGTATTTCCCCTTCGGCGGATGTTACCACCAAAAGATTTTTAGTGGAAGCGGATTTTGCGGATGAAACCGCGGCCAGTCTGCCCAATCCGGGAATTATCGTTTCTGTTTCTTTTGATGTGATAAGGAGCGTAGATAAATCGGGTTCTATCTTTCTTCCCATAACGGCGGTAAATGTCGGGCAGAGCGATGATTATATTTATCTTTATGATAATGGCCAGGCTAAGAAACAGAATGTAAATATTATCAGTATTGACGGAGAAACTGCGGAAATAAACGCTTCCCCGACTCTGCCGCTCAACACCAAAATAATCACTCAAGGGAATAGATTGATAAAAGAAGGGGATTTTGTCACTATAGCTACCAGCACTCAGCCATTAAATTCTAATAACTAAATTATGCCGGAAGAAATCAAATCAGATGAAGTTGGAAATGCGCCAGCAGTCCCGACCGTCGAGAAAGCCAGTGATTATTTATATCTGCAAAATTTGAATTTTGATCCGAAATTGAAAAAGGGTTTATTATATTTTTTCGTCAAAAATATCAAGGTTGTTTTCTTGCTTATAATTCTTATTTCAGCTTGGGGAATATATTCATTTCTTACCTTGCCGAGAGAATCTAATCCGGAAGTGAAGATTCCTATTGCGGTGGTTTCTGATGTCTATCCTGGCGTCTCGCCCTCGGATATGGAAGAATTAGTGACCAAGAAAATTGAAACCGGAATATCCGGAGTCAAAGGAATCAAGACAATAACCTCCAATTCAGCAAATTCCGTCTCGGCCATCACCGTAGAATTCGATGCCAATCAAAATGTTGATGACGCTATCAGGCGCTTAAGGGATCAAGTCAACTCCATCAAGGGTAATTTGCCGGCCGACGCCGGCGCGCCGGTAGTGACGGAGATTTCTCTCGACGATTCTCCGATTTGGACCTTTACCATTAACGGGCCTTACGACGGTTTTACGCTTAGAAAAATAGGTGATGACTTGAAAGATAATTTGGAAAGAATTCCTGGGGTCAGGGAAGCCAGGGTTTCTGGGGGGGATGTCAGAGAATTCGAGGTGGCTTATGATCCTGACAAATTAGTCCAATATTCTATTTCCGCCGATTCCGCTAACCAATTGATCAAGGCCACGAATTTGGCTATGCCGGCCGGAACTTTTGACGGCGCGGAATTTAATTATGTCATCCGCACCGATTCCAGGTTTTTTGATGCGGCAGCCCTTGGCAATATACCTATTTTTCATACGGATAATGGGGCGATAGTCTATCTGCGCGATATCGCCAGCGTCCAAGAAAAAGCCATCAAGAAAACGGTTTATTCCAGGTTGTCAGCCAATGGCGGAGAACCGCAGCCTGCTGTGACCATAAGCGTAATCAAGAAAGTCGGGCAGTCCATTCCGAATACGGTCAAAAGCGGCAAAGTTGCTTTAAATGAATATCTGAATCAATATCCGGATGTGAGAGCCACGACTATCGTTGATTCTTCCAAGACTATAGATGATAATTTCACTCAGCTGGAACATGATTTTATTTTGACTATAATTCTTGTTTTCGGCGTCTTGCTTCTTATTGTCGGACTCAAAGAGGCGCTCGTTGCCGGTTTGGCCGTGCCATTAGTCTTTTTTATTACTTTTGGCGTTATGTCTGCTGCCGGAATCACCCTTAATTTCTTATCCATATTTTCTTTGCTGCTCGCTCTTGGTCTTCTAGTCGACGATGCCATTGTGGTAGTAACCGCGACAAAGCAATATATGAAAACCGGACGATTTACTCCGGAAGAAGCGGTGCTTTTGGTGTTACGCGATTATAAAGGAGTTCTGCTCACTACGACATTGGCCACGGTTTGGGCATTTATTCCTTTGCTCTTATCCACGGGAATTATCGGAGAATTCATCAAATCAATTCCTATTACGGTATCGGTTATTCTGGTTACTTCGCTTGTTGTCGCTTTGGTCATAAATCCTCCTTTGGCGGCCGCTTTGGAAAGATTCAAGCTAACCGGGAAATCCTATTTTACGGCTATGGGAATATTATTGGCTGCGGCAGGATATGCTCTGTATTTGAGAAATATCGTTAGTATTATATTGGGCATTGCTCTGATCGCCTTAGTGATTTTTATGGTATTTTTCTACAAAAAACGCAAATTGAAAGAAAGATTCATCGAGAATGCCAAGACTGCGGAATTTGAGTCGGAAGATAATGAACTCATAAAGAGAAAACTTAAATTGAAAGCAGAAACTGGACATTCGACCATCGGCGGGAAACTGCTTAATGGTTTTATCAGCCTGGAATTAATCTTGCCTTGGTATGAGAAGACCTTGCGCCGCTTGATTGCTACCAGGAAAAGAAGATTTATTGCTCTGGGCGTGGCGTTCGGATTGTTCGCTGCAGCGATATCCCTCTTGGCGACCGGAGTCGTGGTTACAGAATTTTTTCCGGTT
>CAIOLF010000011.1 GCA_903859075.1 Candidatus Buchananbacteria bacterium | reverse complement strand
TTCGGCGGCTTATTCGTGATTATCTTGTATCTTTTCTTTTCTTTTTATTTCACCGGGCTATTTTCCCGTCTGGGGCGGTTTTTTGTCGACACCAGCACCCAATTCCGCGTTTTGGAGTATCAAGCCGATTGGAAGCTGATCAAGGTCCATCCGTGGGTTGGTCTGGGCGCCGGCCAACAGCTCTTATATTACGGCCGCGTCCTGGCTTCCGGCTACAAGGAATTGGCCAATAATTATCTGATTCAATCAATGCTGGATTTGGGCGTCATCGGCCTGGCGGCAATATTGTTTGTCATCGGAGCTTTGATTAGGAATGCGCGCCGAGTAATATCTAAAGCCGGCTCAAACTATGGCATTTTGGTCGCCGGTTTTGTTGCCAGCATGATCGTCGCATTCTTTAACGGCCTGGTGGAGGTGACTTTTTTTGCCATGTCCTATGGCATTATTTTCTGGCTGCTGGCCGGCGCTTTCGGCAATTTAGAAAATTCAAAAGATTATGAAAAAGATTTCGGCCATCGTAATTAATTACAATACCGCCAAGCTCACCCAAAATACGATTTTTAATTTGCTGGAGCGCGAGCCGGCCATTGATTGGGAAATAATCCTGATTGATAACGCCTCGGAAGAAAAAATCAGCGAGTCGGTTTTTAAAGGAGTCAAGATCAGGTTTATTTATAATTCTGAAAATCTGGGCTTTGCCAAGGCGGTCAATCAAGGATTGGCCTTGGCGTCCCATAAATTCATTCTGTTGCTTAACTCCGACATGCTGGTTCATGCCGGCGCCATCAGCGCCCTGTCTGATTGCCTGGAGTCGCAGCCAGCGGCCGGCTTGGCCGGTCCGCAATTTTTTTATCCCAGCGGACGCTTTCAAGTGAGTGCCGGATCTTTCCCGCGGTTTAGCGGCGAGCTGGTTAGATTGTTTTCACTTTATAGATTATTTCCTTTTGGGACTTTCATTTACAAAAATATTTTAAGCCATTGGTTTTTTTCTGCTCCGCAAGAAGTTGATTGGCTTTCCGGCGGCTGCCTGCTCATCAGAAGGGAAATAATTGATGCTGTCGGCAATCTGGATGAGAAATATTTTATGGGCGTGGAGGACGTTGATCTGTGCTTCCGCGCCAAGCAAGCCGGCTGGAAGGTGATTTATTTTCCGCTCGCCGAGGCGATCCATTACCACGGCTCTTCCTCCGGCGGCCCCAATACGGCCGCCCGCCTGAAGAGCGAGCGCGACGGCTGGCTGTATTTTTTGAAAAAGAATCTGCCGCGCCGGATTTTTACCCGGTGGCTCGTCAGCGGCGCTTACTTTTTTAGAATCGCTTTAACCCGCCGCAAATAATTATGTCTCTTGCCAGTTATATTTCAGCTTTCAACCGCCGGCGCAAATGGGAGATCTTTTTGCGCGAATTGCAGCCGGGCGAGAACTCGGAAATTTTAGATATCGGCTTCTCTGATCGGGAGTACAGCGCGGTGGATAATTTTTTGGAAAAGAATTATGAGCATCAGGAAAAAATAACCGCTATCGGCATTGACCGGCCGGATGAATTTTTGCGCCGCTACCCAAGGGTCAAAGCGCGGCAATACGATGGACGCCGGATTCCTTTTGGCGACAAGCAGTTTGATATTTGCTGGTCCAATGCCGTTATCGAGCATGTCGGCGGCCGGGAGCGACAAGCGGCATTCCTGAAGGAGATAAAAAGAGTCGGCCGCAAGCGTTTTGTCACGACACCAAGTCGTTTTTTTCCCATCGAGATCCATACGCGCCTTCCTTTGCTGCATTATCTGCCCAAGAATATTTTTGATTCATTTTTGAAGCTGATCGGCAAAAAGTGGGCGACGAGCGATCATCTGAATTTATTGTCCTACCACCAGCTGAAGCGGATTCTGGCCGCGGCCGGCATCAGCGATTACCGGATTATCAAGAATAAATTACTGGGTCTGACGCTGGACTTCATTATTATTTTTTAATTTTTATATGCGTAACTTCCATCCGCTTGACGCGACCATCGCCATCACCTATCAGTGCAACGCCCGTTGCGTGATGTGCAATATCTGGCAGAAGAAGGATCCGCCGGTCATGCCGGAGCAATATTTCCAGCATCTGAGTCCCGATCTGCTGCATATTAATCTCTCTGGCGGCGAACCGTTTTTGCATCCGGATTTGCCCGCTATTGTTGAAATCATCAAAGAAAGATGTCCGCGGGCGGCTATTGATATTTCCAGCAATGGCAATGCCACGGAGCTGATTCTCGCTACAGTCGAAAAATTATTAAAAATCGATCCCAAAATCGGCATGCGCATTTCGCTCGACGGACTCAAGGATACGCACGAGCGGATCAGGGGAGTGCCGGGTATTTTTGACTGCGCGATGGCGACAATCGGGGGTTTGCGGCGCTTGGGCGTTACTAATTTGGGTTTTGGTTTTACTATTCAGGATGAAAATGCCGGCGAGCTTATCCGCGTTTATGAATTGGCGCGTGAAATGGATTTGCAGTTGTCTCTGGCGCTGGTACAGAATTCCGATGTCTATTTTTCCAAGACTAGCAATAAGCTGACCTTGGCATCAAAGATTGAGAAGGCATTGGACTCTGTGATTAAGCGGGAACTCTCCAGCTGGAGGCCGAAAAATTTATTGCGCGCTTATTTCAATTACGGCTTAAAGCATAATTTTCTTACCGGCCTGAGACTGTTGCCTTCCGGCGCGGGCTATGATTCCATGTTTATTGATCCGAGCGGCGATATTTATCCCAGCATGCTGATTAACTTAAAAATCGGCAATCTAGGCCGTAGCGATCTTAGCAACCTCTGGAATTCTCCTGAGGCGGTAAAAATAAGGGAAAAGATGCTGCGCGAGAATATTTCCGAATCCTGGATTATCTGCACGGTGCGCGAGCAGATTCGCCAGAATAAATTCAAGGTGCTGTGGTGGATTTTTAAGAATAAATTTTTTGGCTATGAAGGTTCTGCAAATAAATAAATTCTTTTATCTCAAAGGCGGCGCCGAGAAGCATTTTTTTGATTTGATTGATTTGCTCTCCGACAGCGGCCAGGAAGTGCCGGTTTTCTCCATGCAGGATAAAAAAAATCTGGCCACGCCTTATGCTAAATATTTTGCCGCTCCTGTTGATTTGGAAAAGTTTTCGTTTACCGCTAGCTTAAAATATTTCCGCAATTGGGAGGCGATCAAAAAATTGCGGCAGCTGCTAAAAGATCAGCGGCCGGATGTCGCGCATCTGCATAATATCGCCCACCAGTTGACGCCGGCCATTATTAAGGTACTTAAAGAAAATAACATCCCGGTGATCCAGACACTGCATGATTATAAGCTGATTTGCCCGAATTATAAATTATTCACCCAGAATAAGATCTGCTACCGCTGCCGCGGCAAAAAATATTATAATTGCTTTACCCATGGTTGCATCGACGGTTCCCCGTCCAAGAGCTTTCTGGCGATGGGCGAGATGTATTATAACGACAGTTGGCATAAATACTACGAACTGATTGATTTGTTCATTGCTCCCAGTCGTTTTATGAAAGATATTTGTGTTTTTTTTGGCATTCCGGAAGATAAAATTATTGTTTTGAATAATTTTATAAACAGCCAGGATTATCAGCCGGCCGGAGCCGCCTATCAGGCCGATGATTACCTTGTTTATCTCGGCCGCTTGGCTTATGAGAAGGGAGTGAGGACTTTAATCGAGGCGCTGGCAAAAACCAACGTGCTGGCGCGATTAAAAATTGTCGGTTCCGGACCGGAAGCAAAAAATTATCTGGAGCTGATAAAAAAACACAAGTTAGGCGATCGCGTAGAATTGGTCGGGCCTAAATACGGCCAGGAGCTTCAGAATCTCATCCGCCGAGCCAGAGCGGTAGTCGTTCCCTCGCTCTGGAATGAAAATTGGCCCTTTAGCGTGCTGGAAGCGATGGCTTTAGGTAAAATTGTGATTGGATCTCGCGTTGGCGGCATTTCGGAGATGCTGCGCGATGGCAAAGACGGGCTGCTATTTGAACGGGGAAACAGCGCTGAGCTGTCCCGATTGATTGACGAAGTTTATCAGAATGATTATTCTAAGATAGGCCTAGCCGCCAGGCAGGCGGCCGCCGGCTATAACCCCCAAAAATATTTGCAGGCAATCCTGGGCATTTATCAAGGGTTGATAAAAAAGTGATTTTATGTTACTATTAAAACTCCGCGAACTGATTTACGACAATCCGGCCAAGCGCAATAGGATCATTATTTTTGATCTAGTGCTCTGCCTGTTAGTCAATATTGTCCTGTGGGTGCTGTTGCTGTTGAAATTCTGGAATTTCGGCGAATATATTATTCTGGATTATAATATTTATTTCGGCATCAGTATGCTCGGTCCATGGTACCAGATTCTGATTATGCCGTTGCTGGGCTTAGCAGTGATTGCTGTTGATTTTTTACTGGCTTTTAAAGTATATCTAAAAAATATTCTAGTGAGTTACTTTCTGATATTCGCCGCCCTGGGTTTTAATTTGATTATGTTGGCGGCGGGATTGTTTTTGATATTCGTAAACTAGCTTTTAGCTGTTAGCTTGTAGCTTAAATTCATCTATTTTTTTAAAGCTAAAAGCCAAGGAATTTATTAATTATATTTAATTAATTAAAACTAAAAGCTAACAGTTATAAGCTAACAGCTAATTTCCTAATTCCATATGCCCATAGATTTTCAGGTATTTAAAATTTTCCTTCTGACCTTCTTGGCTTTCGTCGTGGCGATTGCCTGGACGCCGCTGTTGACCCATTTCTTGTACAAGTACCGGCTGGGCAAGACCATCCGCGCTTCTGAGACGGCGCCGGTGATGTCTTCGCTGCATGCCAAAAAATCCGGCACGCCGACGATGGGCGGACTGTTAGTCTGGGTGACGGTACTGGTCTTTGCCGCCATTTTTTATTTTTGCGGGATTTGGTTTGACGGTTTTTGGGCCAAGCTTAATTTTTTAAATCGCGCCCAGACCTTATTGCCGCTGGGCGCTTTGGTGGTGGCGGCGGTTGTCGGCTTATTTGATGATTTTTTAAATGTCCGGCGCATCGGTCCGAAGGGCGGAGGATTATCAATCAAACATCGCTTATTGGTTTATACGATTATTGCCGTGATCGCGGCGCTGTGGTTTTATTTCCGTTTAGATTGGGATCTTATCCGCATCCCCTTTGTCGGGAATTTTGTTATCGGCTGGTGGTTTATCCCGCTGGTGATTTTTATCATTGTCGCTACCGCTTTTTCCGTCAATGAGATTGATGGCCTGGACGGCCTCTCCGGCGGCACTTTGCTGGCCGCATTTCTGGCTTACGGCGCTATCGCTTTTGCCCAGGGCCGTTATGACCTGACGACCTTTTGCGGCGTGATTATCGGCGCCTTGCTGGCATTTCTCTGGTTTAATATTTCGCCGGCCCGCTTTTTTATGGGGGATACCGGCGCGATGGCGCTTGGCGTCACTTTGGCGATCATCGCCATTTACACCAATGCTATTTTGCTCTTGCCGGTTATTGGTTTTATGTTCGTAGTGGAATCGGCTTCAGTCCTGATTCAGGTAGCATCCAAAAAATTGCGCCATGGCAAGAAGATTTTCATCTCTACCCCGATACACCATCACTTCGAGGCCAAGGGTTGGCCCGAGGCCAAGGTGGTCATGCGTTTCTGGGTGATCGCTTCCATGACGGGCGTGATCGGCTTGGCGATATTTCTGCTGGATAGGGGAGCTTGGCACTAAATTTTTTAATGTTCGCCTTAATTACAAAATTCAATGCAAAGTATCTGAATGAAGAAGGCTAAATCGTTTCAATTCACCTCCTACCGTTACCTTCCGTCCCAAAAGCGGATTGTTTTTAATTACCAGATAAATTTTATTGGCGGCCGGCCGCTGGAATTCTCGGAGACAATAATCCTGCAGCGCGCGCCGCAGATAGTTCCCAAACCCCTTCTAGATAACCTGCTTTCCTCACTGCATTTGATTCTTGGGATTAGTTATTATAAATTGTACTGTCCGAAACAAGTGATTCATCCCTATAAGTTGACGCCGGAGCAGGCGGAATTTTTTAATATTGTTTATAGAAAGGGGCTGGGGGAATTTTATTACCGCAATCATCTAGACCCTCGAAGTTCACCGATTTTCGCCAGCGATAAAAGGGCGGCGGCGCAGGCGGCATCTTGTCCGCGACAAAAGCGGACATTGGTCGGTATTGGAGGAGGGAAGGATTCGGTGGTTGTGGCCGAACTAATGAAGCGGGCTGGTCAAAATTTTTCCTCCTTTGTTATGGAAACAGAAAAGGGCTCGCCGATTATAAATAGAGTGGTAAGGACGCTCGGAGGAGACAAGCTGGTTATTAAACGTCAGTTGGATCAGAAGATATTCAAGCAAATTTCTGGCACCTATAATGGCCATATTCCTTTTAACGCGGTACTCGCGTTTATCGGCCTGTTGGGGGCGGTTCTTTATGATTATAATGAAATAGTCGTTGGCAATGAATTTTCCAGCAATTTCGGCAATATCCGCTATAAAGGACTGGAAGTCAACCATCAGTGGAGCAAATCATTGGAATTTGAGCAGCTCTTTCAGAATTACTGCCGAAGATACATTACTGCCGATGTCCGGTATTATTCTGTGCTACGTCCTTATTATGAAATCCGCATCGCGAGCATGTTTGCCAAATACGAAAAATATCACCATTTGTTTTCCAGTTGCAACCGTAATTTCAAGGTGAACAAGGAGCGCCAAAAAGTTCTCTGGTGCGGGCAGTGCCCCAAGTGCGCTTTTGTCTTTGCGCTGCTGTCGGCATTCCTGCCAAAAGGAAAAGTAATAAAAATATTCGGTAAAAATCTTTACGCCGATAAATCTTTATTGCCGCTATATCGCGACCTGATCGGGGCAGGGGAGATGAAGCCGTTTGAATGCGTCGGGACTTTTGAAGAAATCAAAGCGGCGATGTATCTGGCTAGTCATAAATTCAGTCACGATTATATTATAAAAGAGTTGAACACAAAAATTGTTCAAGGAAAAAAATATGCAGAACGGTTGTTGCAATTTCAGGATGTAAAGAATATGCCAATCCGTCAGCGGCTGTTGGGACTGAAAAACGTGCTGATTCTTGGTTATGGCAGGGAAGGCAAAGTAACCGAGAGATACCTCGAAAAACGCTATAAATGGCTCAAAATCGGCCTTGCTGACCAATTGATATCCAAAGATTATTTAAAACTACAAGATAATTTTGAGTTTGCTATCAAAACACCGGGCCTGTCAAAAAACAAAGTGACCCTGCCTTATACTACCGCGACGAACATATTTTTTGATCAAGTTAAAAATCCGATAATCGGCGTCACCGGCTCCAAGGGCAAGAGCACAACAGCGTCGCTAATTTATGCCATGTTGCGTGCCGGCGGCTATGATGCCGAACTGGTTGGCAATATTGGCAACCCGATGCTCGCTAAATTATTGCACCCGGTCCCGGCCGGTAAAATTTTTGTGACAGAACTCTCCAGCTATCAACTGGAAGATATTGAATTTTCACCGACAATCGCCGTGGTGACCAATTTATTTCCGGAGCATATGAATTATCATGGCGGCGAGGAGCCGTATTATAATGCCAAGAAAAATATTATCAATTTTCAGACGGCCGCTGATTATTTTATCTATAAGGCTAGCGACCCGCGCCTAAAGCAATGGGCGAAGGAAGCTAAAGCCAATATTTGCGGATTTATTGAAAGGTTGCCGGTTAAAGCCAAGGATATTCCGCTCCTAGGCGAACACAATATCGATAATATCAAGGCCGCGGCCACGGTCGCTAAACTGCTTAATATTTCTGATTCAGCTATTGCCAAGGCGATTAAGGGCTTTAAGGGGCTACCGCACCGCTTGCAGTATGTCGGCGAGTACAAAAAGATTAAATTCTATGATGACGCCATCTCTACTACGCCGGAATCAACTATAATGGCGATCAAAGCACTGGGTAAAATTGGCACTATCTTTTTAGGCGGCGAGGATCGTGGCTATGATTTCAAACAGCTGGAAAAGCTAGTCCGAGCCAAGAGAATCAAAAATATTGCTTTATTCCCGGATAGCGGCAAGAGAATATTTAAATCGCTTATTGGATTAAATGTATTGCGGACGCGGGATATGAAAGAAGCGGTAAAGTTTGCCTATAATAATACCAAAACAGGGGAGATCTGCCTGCTTTCCACCGCCTCGCCGAGCTATAGCGTTTGGAAAGGATTTGAAGAGAAAGGCGGCTTATTTCGGAAGTGGATCAAATATTTTAGCAAGTAATTCGTCAGTTGCTAAACTTGGCAATTTTTTGTAAAATATAGTGGTGATTAATAATTTTCATGCAAACACAATTGTTCGTAAAATTAAAGAATTATTTCAGGGATTTTTTCAAAAAAGAAGCCCATGAAATCACGGACTGGTATCTGATCGGTTCAGTTTTTGTATTAGTGGCGATTGGCTTAGTAATGCTCTCATCAGCCGGCGTTGCTCTGGGCTGGCAGAAATTTCATGACAGCTATTATCACGTCAAACACCAGTTGATTTTCGGCTTGATTCCCGGTCTGCTTCTATTTTGGTTTTTTTCCAAGTTTAATTATCGGCGCTTAAAGAATTTGGCCGCGCCGATGCTTTTTACTTCCGTCGGTTTGCTGATATTAGTGTTTATTCCCGGCATCGGCGCGCCGTGGGGCACTTCGCATAGTTGGATTACTGTTTTGGGGTTGTCCATTCAGCCGTCGGAAATCGTCAAGCTGACTTTTTTAATTTATCTGGCCGCTTGGCTGTCGTCAAAAGAGAGGCATCATCTGAAAGATTTCAGTTATGGATTTATTCCGTTTATTATCGTGTTAGCTTTGATCGCTTTTTTACTTATCATCGAACCGGATACCGGCACCATGATGATTATTGTCATCACTTCCTTGATTGTTTATTTTGTGGCCGGCGGTCGGTTGCTGCATCTTACCTGGCTGGGCGTGGCCGGTGCCATCGGCTTGTCGCTGCTGATTAAAATCTCTCCTTATCGCGCCGCGCGCTTGACGACTTTTTTACATCCGGAATTGGATCCTAAGGGCATCGGTTATCATATCAATCAAGCGCTTCTAGCCGTCGGCTCGGGCGGCTGGTTCGGCCGCGGCTATGGGCATAGCCGGCAAAAGTTTGATTATCTGCCGGAGACTGCCGGCGACTCTATTTTCGCCGTTATTTCCGAGGAGTTGGGATTTTTTCTGGCAACAGCGATTGTGGCGGTTTATTTATTTTTTGCCGTCCGCGGCTTCAAACTGGCGCAGCGTTGCGATGATCAATTCGGACAGCTGATCGTGGTGGGAATCGTCGGCTGGTTCGTAGTGCAGGCGTTTTTTAATATTGGCGCGATTATCGGCATTTTGCCGCTCACCGGCATTCCTTTGCCGTTTATTTCTTACGGCGGCACGGCGCTGATTGTCTGTTTGGCGGCGACAGGAATCTTGGCTAATATTTCGAAGCAGAATAGCCGGTAAATTATTTTTTCCCCTCCTTTTAAGGAGGGGGTAGGGGAGGTTTTGAAGCGGACTTATTGAAGCGGACTTATATTGTCTATGTCTTTTGCAAAACCCCTCCTAGCATCCCCTTAAAGGGGAGGAATTAATTCATAATTCTTAATTTTATATGAGGATACTTCTTAGCGGCGGAGGAACCATGGGCTCGGTGAGTCCGCTGGTCGCTACTTATCAGGAAATAAAAAAAATTCGCCCGGAGACGGAGTTTCTTTTTGTCGGTACGTCAGACGGTCCGGAAAAAGCCGTGGTTGAGAGCTATAAGATACC
>CAIOLF010000010.1 GCA_903859075.1 Candidatus Buchananbacteria bacterium | reverse complement strand
CGCGAAGCGAAAATTCCGGCATACCCAGATAAACCGCATCAGCGCCATAGGCCAGGGCGTATCGCAATTTTTCCAAGTCCCCTGCGGGTGCTAATAATTCTAAATTTGAATTATGTTTTTTCATTCCGCTTAATTCTTATAAGTCCCGATGCCGGTATGATTTTTACTCCCTTGCTCTCCAGTACATCCAACAGCTGATTCATGCCTAGTGAATCAGATGGCATATGTCCGGCAATAACCACATTGACATGATGTTTTTGCGCTTCCTTCTTGTGCTCCTCGCTCATGTGCATCCCCACGATAGTGCCGATTCCGGCATTAGCCATTTTTTCATAAATATCCTTAGAATTGCTGGTACCGCCAGTAATTTCCGACAAGATAATCCTGCCGGCATAATTATCTTCCGTACCGGCAAAAATTTTCGGTCCGATCTTGCACTTTACCGCTTCCTGATATTCGGGAATCTTTTTGATTATCTCCACCACTTCTCCCACCGTTTCCGGCCTAACTTTTTTAATTTCTCTTTCCAGATAGACTGCCGCCAGATTATCCGCCGGCGTATGCATGCACATAAAATTGATATTTAAGAGCCGCGCCGCGTCCACGCTGCGATAATGGTTGAGGGGGGCCAAGCCTCGCGATAATTCAGAAATTCTTTGTTTGGTAATGGACTCTGCTATATTTATCGGCACGCCATATTGAGCGAGCAGCTCAGCCTGCAAATGCATGACGTCTCCCAGATCAGCGAGTGCCGCGCCATCCGGATGATGGGCAATTACCGCATCGCAGCCAAGCTCCTTGGCAAGCAATAATTCTGGCGCTTCAATATCAATGCCGACCAATACCTTTTTTACCGGCTGGCCATTATCATAAAGGATACGGGCATCAGAATAGGGGTTGGATAATTTTTCTAAGTCAAATTCTTTTTTCTGCTTGTCATTAAGCTCGTTATACTTTTTTTTGGCCTTGGCGAGGTTGCTTTTTACCCTGGCCGCTCCGCGCAAGTCATTCTTGATACCCATTTCAATGAAGAGATTATAGATTTGTTTGAGAGTCATAATTAAAACAATTAAGAATTAAGAATTATGAATTACGATTAATGAATCAATAACACTCTAGCAATTAATTGCTAAGGATTCAAGAGGTAATATTTATCTGGCGGATCTATTCCGGGAAATTAGAGAACAGAATTTCTGCAACAGATACGCTAGAACCAAAAATATCGCCAAATAAATTATGGTGGCAAGCGAGGCTGGAAGATATTTATACAACAAATCATAGCGCCCCATCAGCGGCCAATGAAGCAGATAAATTTCAAAAGAATAAATGCCGAAAATCTCCAGTAAAGCAAATTTAGTCCGTTTCAGCAAAAACAGAATAATCAAGCAAACCATCGTAAACAGCCCAATTAATTGTTCCGGCCAGATGCCTTTGCCGACGCCGGAGTAATATGCCGTGTAGCCGGCCAAAAACGCCAAGGCGATTATCAGAATCAAACGCAGGATAAACGGCCAGGCGGCAAACCGCGCCAACGCTCCCGCGAAAAATTTCTGCCGCCTTAATATTTCGGCGCCGCTTTTTATTTTTTTACTCAGCCAGTAAGCCGGGCACTTTTCTTGCCGCAAACAATTGGGGCAAGACGCCTGTGGCGAAACAATGGCCGTGGCAAAGATCACGCCGAGCGGAAAAGCCAAAAAATGCACCTGATAAAAACCCAGGACTTGCTCCGACACCGGCCAGCCGGGAATAAAAACCGCAAAACTCAAAGCCAGGAGTATGGCCGATGAAATTATCGGGTGCTTGGGCCGGAAGATAAATGGGAAAACCAAATAATAAAGTAACAGTGGAGTCAGAAACCACAAAGGAGAATTAATGGAACTGAATAAATCGGCCTTGGGGTAATATCCGATGAAGCCGCCGATCACTTCTGAAACTGGATAAACGCGGCTGAGTATGACGGCGTCTAAAATCAAAAATAAAATCAGCGAGACCCAGAGCGGCAGATAAATTTTAAGTATCCGTTTTTTAAAAAACTCCTTAATGGACTTGGGGTGATAAATCGAGGAAGCCGCCAGGCCATAGCCGGACAAGAAAAAGAACAAGCTGACCGCTACGCCGCTCCAGATGCCGACGGGAAACAGAAACTCCGTGCCGTAAAATTTGCCATAGGTCAGATGGGTAAAAATCACCGCCAAGATAGCCAGGCCGCGCAGCTCATTGGATATCTCTTTGGGCATCGGCCCGCTTTCTTTTTTTCTACGGATGGATACAAAAACCGCCGCGGCTAAAACGACTAAAAAAATGGCGGTTTGCGCTGCCCAATAATTATTGAAGTTGATCATAAATTAAATTAGCCCAAAGCTCATATCCTTTGGTGGAGGGATGAAATTGATCAGCTGAATAATATAATTTATCATGTTTGAAGACTGTTTTTGACTGATAAATATCAATCATGGGCAAGCGGTATTCTTTGGCGACGTTGCTTATGATTTCATTGAACTCTTTGGTTCTGGCGTCAAAATACAGATTATATGGCGGCAGAATCAAGGTGTTAGTGCCTAAATCCGGTAAATTAATCAGATAAATCTTGGCGGAAGTCTTTTCCGTCAGAATTCTTACGATAGCTGATAAATTTTTCTGATAAACATCCTTGGCAACGCGATTATGGATATCATTGACTCCGATAAGCAAGGTGATCATTTGCGGATTCTGCTTGGCCGCTTCCATTACCTGATCGCGCAGCAATCCGGCTGATGTCTCTCCCGGCACTCCGAGATTTACCACCTCAACAGTGGTGATATTGCCTGACAATCTTTGAGCCAAAAGATAAGGGAAAGATTCCGTTTGATTTTCCGTTCCCATGCCGTAAGTCAGGCTGTCGCCCAAGGCGACATATTTTATTATATTGTTTTTTGTTTCCATGATTTGTTCGTAGGGCTGCGGCTTGGACAGCGTATTAAATTTGGAATAGATATGGGAATAAGAACGGTTGAGATAGATGCCCACCGCCGCCAGAATTATTATTATAATGATTGTGGTTTTTGTTTTTTTCATGGATTAATCTTAACAAATATACGCCAAAAACAAAAGTCCTCCGCTAGAGGCGGAAGACTTTTGCCCTGAGTTAGATTTTCTCGATTGCCAGTTTTATTTTTTCGCCATTAATTTCTGTTTCTTTGCCGGCATTACCCTGTTTTACAAATTCATTAGTGATAGTTGATTGCTGTAATTCTTTCACAAATTCCGTTGAGGCAAAGACTTTATTGATTACTTCTCCATCGCTGCTCCAGCTGACTTTAATGGTATCGCCGATGGAGAATCCGGCTTTTTTACGCAAATCATTAATTGATCGGACAAGCTCACGCACCGCGCCTTCGACTTTCAAATCTTCGGTAATTTCCAAATCTAGCTCCACTTTAACTTCTGTCCCCTTTTCGAATTTAACTCCTTTAACATTTAATTCTTCCATAATCAATCTTTCTAATTGATCCTGCCCATTCGTAATTCTTAATTCATAATTCTTAATTATAGCGCTAGCGAGCGGCTGGCGAATTTTCATTCCGGCCTCAGCGCGCGCCGCCAAACCGAGCTCGACGATCTTACGCACTTTATCCATTTGATCCAAAACATCTGTTTCTTCTTTTCCTAGTTCCTTAACCTCCGGCCACGTCTCCAAGTGCACTGATTCTTTTTCTGCATCAACTTCACTATATACATGTTCGGCGATAAAAGGAGTAAATGGCGCCATCACTTTGGATAGCTCCATCAATACATATTTAAAGGTTGCCAAAGCCTCAGCCTTGTCATTCTTATCGGTGCCCTTGAAACGGTCGCGGCTGCGTCTTAACCACCAAGTAGAAAACTCGTCAATGAAATCCTGTATCGGCCGTACCGCGCGAGGCAGATTATACGCTTCCATCTGCTTAGTCACTTCACTTACTAGTTGCTGAAATTTCGCCAACAGCCATTGATCCAGGATATTTCCGGCTTTTTTTATTTTGCCTTTTGCTTCCTGCTCGTACAACTTATAAAAGCTCAAAATATTATTTAACAACATCACCACTTTCTGCATCGCTTCCTTGACGCCGTTATCGTCAAAATTTAGATTCTCCGCCTGCATCACGGGGGAGGTCAGCAGATAATACCGCAAAGCGTCGGCGCCGTATTGTTCCATAATGACATCGGGGTCGGTATAGTTGGCCAGGCGCTTGGACATCTTCTTGCCGTTGCCGGCGAGCACGATGCCATTGGCAATAACATTTTTGTAAGCGATATTGTCCATGATCGCCGTGGAATTGACATGCAGGTAATAAAACCAAGCACGGCACTGATCCACGCCCTCGGCGATAAATTCCGCCGGGAACGACTGTTCAAATTTTTCTTTGTTCTCAAACGGATAATGCTGCTGGGCATATGGCATGGAACCGCTGTCAAACCAAGTATCGATGACATCCGAGACGCGCTTCATGCTGGCGCCGCATTTGCAGGGCACCTCTACCTCATCAATGATATGCTTATGCAGATCGGTAATCTTTTTTCCGCTATCGCGCTCCAAGTCGGCTACCGCGCCATAGACCTTCATTTCGCCGCAAGCGCATTTCCAAATCGGGATAACGCTGGCCCAGAATCTCTGGCGGGAAATGGACCAATCGCGCGCGCCTTCCAGCCATTTGCCGAAACGACCTTCCTTAATATGCTCGGGCGACCAATTAATCTGCTTGGCCAGCTCCAAAGCTCTTTCTTTGACGCCGGTCACTTTGACGAACCAAGAGGAAGTGGAATAATTCAAGAGCGGAGTATCGCAACGCCAGCAATGCGGATAAGAATGGGTATATTTCTCCGTGCTCCAAACTAGGCCTTTCTTTTTCATATCGGCCACGAATTTGACTTGGGCGTCTTTGACATACATGCCCGCGTAAGGCCCGGCGAAATCCGCAAAGGTGCCGTCCATTTTTACGTCCATCAGCACCGGCAGATCATATTGCTGTGCGGACAGCAAATCCACTTCGCCATAAGAACCATTGATAGTCACGATGCCCGTGCCCTCGGTCGCCTCCACGTAATCAGCGGCAAAGACATGATAAGTGTTTTTTTTGCTTTTAATTTCCGGCAAATTTTTAAAAACATCGGAAACCGGCTCATATTCCCAGCCGACCATCTGGCTGCCTTTGAACTGATCAACAATTTCATAATCAGCAATCCCGGCCATCACCTCTGCCAATCTATCCTTGATAAAAATTACCTGCTCGTTTTTTACTTTGACTTTGACATAATCAAAATCAGCGCCGATGGCGAGTCCCATCGTGCTTAGGGTGCTCCAGGGCACCGTAGTCCAAGCCAGCATATAAGTATTATCCTGCCCGACAACTCTGAATTTCCAAGTAACTGATAAATCTTCAATATCGCGATAGCCCTCGCTCACTTCCGATTGGCTGAGTGTCGTTTCGCAACGGGGACAGATATGCATGGAGCGATAGCCCTCATAAATCAATCCTTTGTCCCACAATTGCTTGAATACCCACCAAACACTTTCCATGTAGTCCATGTCCATGGTTTTATAAGCATTTTCCATATCCGCCCAGCGGCCGAAGCGTTGGATGGTTTTTTTCCATTCTTCCACGTACATCAAGACCTTGCTGCGGCAATATTCGTTGAAATTGGCGATGCCATAGGCCACGATATCTTTTTTGCTTTTAAATCCCAGCTCTTTTTCCACCATATTCTCAATCGGCAAGCCGTGGCAATCCCAGCCCCAACGCCGCTCCACGAAGTGGCCGCGCATCGTCCAAAACCGCGGCACCACGTCTTTCATTAAGCTCGCTACCATGTTGCCATAGTGCGGCGTGCCGGTGGCGAACGGCGGGCCGTCATAAAAAGAATAGGCCGGACCATTTTTAGTCGCTTCCAAAGTTTTTTCAAAAATTTTATTGTCTTCCCAAAATTTCTGGGTTTCTTTTTCCCGCCCGGGAATGGGATTAATCCACTTTTTTTCTTCTGGCATAAGTTAAAAATTAAAAATAGTGTCTGAATATTAACAATTTTTATTGTTTTAGTCAATTTTTATCACACCCGAATTATCCCTTAATATCCGTTCTAGTTTATGTCCCCGGCAATGCTTTAAAACCCCTAAATACGACTGGACTGATTGTTTTAATTTTTCTAGCGGCAACTCTCCCTTGATCATTGAATCTTGCTTTTTAAATAATTTCCTTAACATCCTTCTTTTGGTTTTAGTTCGCAATAGCTTATAATGAGGCAAGATCACATAACCCAAAAAATCCACGCCTTGAGAAAACTTCCTGATAGTGACTTTATTCTCATGAAGCGATAATCGTAGTTCTCGCCATAAAAATTTTTCTATTTCACCAATCAAATTTTTCAAATAATCGCTATCACTATGGACAAAAACAAAATCATCGGTATATCTCAGATAATGGCTGACTCTCAATTTATATTTAACTAATTTATCCAGCTCATGAAGATAAATATTGGCGAAAAGCTGCGAGGTCAAATTGCCAATGGGCAGGCCTTTAGGTCGCCCCCCCCCCAACGGTTTTTGGCGCGGCCAAAAAACTGTCAATAATGTTATCCAACAAGTTATTGATTTTAGTATCCACGATCCGCCACCGCAGAATATTTTTCAAAATTTCGTGGTCTACGCTGGCAAAAAACTTTTTGATGTCGCACTTGGCGGCAAAAACCGTCTGGCGATTATGGCGGCTGATATTATCCAAAAACAAAGCCAACCTGTCCACGGCTTTATGCGTCCCTTTGTCCAGACGGCAGGAATAAGAGTCAAAAATAAAAATCTTATCAAACAACGGATACAGAACCCGATAAGCCGCGTGATGGACGACTCGGTCGCGCACCGCGGCCTTATGGATTATCCGCGGCTTAGGGTCGCAAATCCTAAACGATTGATAAGGCCCGTGGCGATAAAGGCCGTTTTTGAGTTCCCAGTTAAGACGGAATAAATTATCCTCCAGTCGCCTTTCAAAAATCCGCACATCAATTTTTTGCCGCTTGCCGCGGCTGAATTCCCGCCACGATAAAAACAAATTCTCTAAAGAAATAATTTCTTCAAACAAATTATGGCTTACCAACATAACGAAATTCCTTTAATTCAAAAAACTTATGAGGCCTATAGAGACCTGCATCAATATGTCAAGGCCTTCCCTAAAAGCGACAAATACTGCCTGGGCGAGAAAATAAAAAATATTAATTTGGAAATCATGGAACTGCTGATTGACGCTGAAACCGCCAAACGCGATTGGAAATCGCCGCTGCTTCAAAAAGCTAGCCGAAAGACCGATTTATTAAAACTGCTCTTGCGTTTGGCTAATGAGATAAAGATTCTGGACGACAAAAAATATTTGTCGCTCACGGAAAAACTTCAAGAAATCGGCCGGATGCTCGGCGGCTGGCTGAAAACATTCTAAACAAAAGTCCTCTCCGATGTCACGTCGGAGAGGACTTTTGCAAAAGCAGACGTAGCGGGACGAAAGCCGAGGCCGAGCCATAGTTCGAGTTGGCATTGTCGACGTTCCTGTTGTCAAAGTTGAGACGGCCGTCGTTCCAGTTGAAGTTGGCCGAGTTGTAAAAATCGCCATCGGCGTTCGGAGAAATTTTGCCTGTCTTCATCTGTAAAACCAAAAAAACTTGCCTTTCTCGGGGCTCCCCCATGGGAGAAAATTTGCGGCGGCATCAAACCGCGCTAAAGCCAGGCAAGCAGTGTCTGTCTTTTTAAGACTCTCTTTTTAAATTACTGGAATTTAAAAACTCCGGTTTATAAAAAGCAAGGATTTCGGCGGCTTGAATTTCAAAAAAATCCAAACACATCGGCCTAATTTCAAAATTATAATAACACATTATAAATTTTAAGTAAAAAAATAAGGGCTTGAACTTCAAGAATCAAAAAGATCCAAGGAGTCCAAGCCCAAAGGGTTAGCACTGCGGGACGAAAGCCGAGGCCGAGCCACAGTTCGAGTATGCATTGTCGATGATCCTGATGTCAAAGTTGAGACGGCCGTCGTTCCAGCAGAAGCGGGCCGAGTAGTAAAAAGCGCCACCGGCGTTCGGAGACCACTCACACCCGCCCAAATCCATATACAACTGGCTGTCCCCGGTGATGCGGTCAGGGTGGGTGAGAAGCAGACAGCCGCCGCTATACGGGCAGAGGCCGAATTCCGTTGGCGCGTAACGTACCAGGCCGTGGCGAAGACTGGCGCCGACCCAGAGCTTGCCGAACTGAAACGGGACTACGAAATAGTCACCCGGCTGGTACTCATCCAATCGCTGGCAACAGCCGGCGGCCTTGATGGTATGGCGCCAATACTCTTTCTTGCCGATCTCCTCCCCGCGCCAATTCTTGAAACCGCGGGTGCCGTCGATGAGATCAAAGATCCGCTTGGTGGCCAAGTACAGCCCGCCAAGGCGTGAAAACTTCGGCCAGACACCGATACCTTCCGCGCCTTGAGGCAAACCGGCATCCTCGATCCGCTTCGCCAGGTCAAGAACATGCGAGCCGTCCAACTTCTTAGTGAGTTTCTGACTCTTCCAAAACTCCAACTGTTCGGCTGGCGCGCGATGACGGAAGCCATCGGGGTAGCCGAGGGTTGAGGGTACGCACTCGTTAGCGTAAGGGATTTCAACCTGTTTGTCCCAACGATCTTCTTGCACTAATTGCAGGCCTTTACTGGCTCGATTGGGGTCAACCGATCCTGCCATAACTCTAGCCCACAAATCCAGCCACTGAAAATGCAACTTCTTAACGAGTTGGTCTGCGACACTTGTTGTCGGCATAGCGACCTCCTTTCAATGTGCTTGCTGTGATTTTAGCCCATTTGCCTTGGCCACAGCGCCATTACCGCTTCAACAATGAAGCAAGTAATTTATCGTCTAAAATTGTTTAATTTAAACGATAATTTACCGACTTAATTATTAATATATAATTATACTACTTTTACTAGAATATGTCAAATTACGCTGATTTTATAAAAACACAAAAGACGCCCTTGATGGGGCGCCTCCAATTAATTTTCCTAAAAGCTAACAGCTAGTTTTACTCCCAGCTGATCGCCTGGACCGGGCAAGCGGCAATCGCTTCATCAATCTTTTCCTTCTCGCCGTCATAGTCAGCCAGCTGGACTGCGGCAATCATTTTGCCAGCAACCTCTTCCACTTTAAAAACTGCCGGGCAGACCGCCTCGCAGGTGCCGCAACCGATGCAGCTGTCACTGACAATTGGTTTAGACATAATTCTCTGTTTATTTTTTAAGTATTTCTGTCACCTTTTCCGCTAACTTTTTCGGCGTATAATCCGATTTAATCAAAAAACCATCAACGCCTTTCTGCTTGGCAAGATTAATATCCTTCTGCTGAGTCAGATTGCTCCAGGCATAGATATGGATTCCTTTACGATTGGGAAAATTTTTTATTCGATCCAAAAATTCATAACCATCTATGTCTGGCATCAATAAATCCAGCAAGATCAAATCCGGAGTATTTTTTTCCAGCCAAGCTAGAGCTTCCTGACCATTTTTAGCCACAATTAATTCATAACCGGCATTTTTCAGCTGAAAACCGTAAATTTCAATAATATCCGGTTCATCCTCCACCATAAGTATTTTTAACTTTTTGTCTGCCATATATTTGATTACATTATAACACAAAAAATCAAAAAGTAAACCTCCACTGTGCCGTTTTTAAAGCAACTTTCTAAACTTCTTTTCATCTTTGAAAGGACCGACTATCGCCAGACTTAATTTTTTCTTATTGAATATTTCTTTGGCTACCTGCTGGATCTCTTTGACCGTCACTTTAGCTAGCCGCTGCAATTTTTCTTTAGGAGTCATAATCTTTCCAGTCATCACTTCCTGGCTGGTATACCAACGGGCAATGCTTAGACTGTCTTCCAAATCAAGAGCTATCTTGCCGGAAATAAAATCCTTGGCGCGCTTAAGTTCGACGGCGGAAATATTATGCTTCATCTTTTCAGTTTCTAAGATAATGGTTTTGATTGCCAGATCCATTCTGGTCTTATCCAGTCCCGCTTGAATCACTAATGATCCAGTATCTTCATAGACATTGACGCCGCTATGGACAAAATAAGCCAGACCGTTTTTTTCCCGTACGTTAATGAACAATCGCGAGCTCATATTGCCGCCCAAAATCACTGAGAGCAGCTGCAAGGGATAAATCCGCTCGTCAAAATAAGAATAAGCCGGCCAGCCGAGCGCTAGCTGCACTTGTTCGGTCTCTTTATATTTCACTTTTACTCGAGGCGTTTTTTGCTTAATTTTAATTTTATTAAAATTCTTCTTGCTGCCGGCCAAAAAAGAAAATTTCTTTTTTACCTCTGCGACCTGAGCGGGCAAAAAATTTCCCGCCAAGCCGATGATAACATTACGTCCCTGATAATATTTATTTTTAAAAGCAGCCAGCCGCACTCTTGTCACCGTTCGTACCGTCTCGCGGCTGCCGGCAATCATCCGGCCCAGCGAATTGCCGCCAAACATTATTTCCTCCAGCATTTCTTCAACATACATTAGCGGATTATCTTCATACATATTTATCTCCTCGACGATCACCCCTTTTTCTTTTTCAATTTCCGCCGCTTCCAATTTGGAATGAAGCAGCATATCAGAGAGCATATCAATGGCCAGCGGCAGATGGCGGCTGTCGGCCTTAATAAAATAAGCGGTAACGTCTTTGCTGGTAAAGGCGTTATATTCGGCGCCGACGCCGTCTAACTCTTTTGATAACGCCAAAGTATTGGGACGCCTTTTAGTTCCCTTAAACATCATGTGTTCGACGAAATGCGCGAGGCCGCCATCGCGATCCGCTTCGTAGCGCGAGCCGACTTTGACCATGACGATCAAACTGGCGGTCTGCGTTTCACTCAGCGGCGCCGTAATCAGCCGGATGCCGTTTTTTAACGTTTGTTTTTTATATGGCATAGAATATGGAGTTAAATTTAATCATTAAAAATTCAATCTAAATTTTAAATTAAAAATTTTAAATTGTTATTTTTCTTTATGCACCATCCTCTTCCTCTCCTCCTCATAATACTGCAGATCGGGATTTAATTTTTTAAGCTCCTCGTCTTTCAGTTTATTCATTTCTTTCATCCGCGCTATCAGCAATTCTTTATTATGTTTTTTCGGATCTTCCAGCACTTCTCCCAGCAAGGCGCTCAGTATCAAACCAACGCGCGGTCCGGGCTTGATATGCAAAATTTCCATCAGCTCAGTGCCGTTTATTTTTAACATCTTGGGAGTAATCGGATCAAGCACAACTTCTTTGAATCTCCGTTCCAGCTCCACTAGCTTCCAGGGCTTGGCCTTGGGCCGGCCCATCCCCAGACGATCGCAAATACGCACGGCGATGAAGTCGTCAATATTATCTTTGCCGAGGCGATTGAGTAAACGGCGCACGCCGGCATCAGTGACAGTATCCAAAGCGTAATAAAACATATGATAACGCACTAGATGAGTGACATAATCAATAATGTCATTGGAAAAATTCAACCTTCTGAGAATTTTCTTGGCAATCTTGGCTCCGACCTGGTCATGATTATAAAAAGTGGCATCTACTCCCTCTCCTTCCTTGGTGATTGGCTTGCCGATATCATGGAGCAAGGCGGCCAATCTGATCTCTAATTTATAATCTCGCTGGGCAGCCACGCCGAGCGCCCGTACGCTATGTTCAAAGATATCATAGATATGCGCTTTATTCTGGCTCATCCCGACTCCCGCTTCCAATTCCGGAATTAAAATTTCCAATAAGCCGATTTTCTGCAGCAGCCGTAATCCTTCTTCGGCGCGAGGCGACAAGACGATTTTTTCTATTTCCGCCTGGATGCGTTCTTTGCTGATGGTCATGATTTTTTCTGCTTTCTTATTAATCACCAGCAAGGTATGCGCCTCAATGGCAAAATCCAACTGGCAGGAAAATCTGATCGCCCGCAACATGCGGGTATAATCTTCTTGGAATCTTTGCTCCGGCTTGCCGATGGCGCGGATAATCTTATCTTTTAAATCTTTCAGTCCGTCAAATTCATCGATCAATACCTTGTTTTTCAAATCCCAGGCCAGAGCATTGACGGTAAAATCGCGCCGGCCTAGATCTTTGGCCAGAGGCAGATCTTTATCGCTCTGCACTTCAAAATCCTTATAGCCGCCGCTCATGCCGGCATGCTCCGTGCGCGGCAGTGCGACATCGATCGCTTCGAAACTATTCTCGCCGATATGGAAGCTATCGGGTACAAATTTAAAGACTCCAAAGCTTTTGCCGACCAAATTAACTTCTCCCAAACCGGATAAAAATTTTTCCAGCTCCCTGGCCTCGACTTTACCGACGACAAAATCATAATCCTTGGTCGGCCGCTCCAATAAGATATCACGCACCGCGCCGCCGACCAAAAATATTTCCGCTCCCGGAAATTGCCGCGATAATTTTTTTACAAAACCAAACTCCGGCGCCGTTTCCACGCTTTTTTGCCAAGCAATTAATTTTTTCTGATTTGCATCTGCCATTATCTTTTATAAGTTGCGAAAATCTCCGCCGAATCAATAATATGCCCCGCCATTTCCGCTTCCACCTTAGCACGAGTGGTTCCGGCCGGCAAATTCAAAATAGCATCCAGCGCGTATAAACGGAAAAAATACCGATGCGTGCCGCTCGGCGGACAAGGTGCGCCATATTCATTCTTGCCGAAACCGTTGCGGCCGATAACGGCGCCACGCGGAATTTCTCCGGTAGGGATCTCCCTCGTTTTCGGATCAAAATTAAAAACCACCCAATGCGTAAAAGTGCCGCTGGACGCATCAGGATCATCAACAATTAGCGCTAAGCTCTTGGCGGTATAAGGTATGCTGCTGATACGCAACGTCGGATTCACACTTTCGCCATCGCAAGTATAATCCAGCGGCAAGGCGGCGCCGCTGACAAAAGCGGGACTGGAAATTTTTATCATATGTTTAAAATTAGTTTTGGCGGTAGTTGTCGCCGAATTAGAATTAACATAAACCGTGTTAGCGCAACCGGCTAGAAATAATGCTGTTATAGTAATAAAAAATAATTTTTGGGCCATAAGTTATGCGGGTATTATAGCAAGGATTCAGGCAAAATAAAAACCCCACCGCTGGTGGGGTTTTTATTTTGGTGGACGACAGAGGAGTCGAACCTCTGACCTTCTCAACGTCAATGAGACGCTCTAACCAACTGAGCTAGTCGTCCTTAAATTTTTCAGTAGGCCAGGGTGGATTTGAACCACCGACATCTACGTTATAAGCGTAGCGCTCTAACCCCTGAGCTACTGGCCCTTATTCAATTAAAAATTACGAATTAAGAATTAAGAATAAAAATTTCAAAATCATAATTCATAATTCTTAATTCTTAATTTGACCATTGTGGACCATAAGGGACTCGAACCCTTGACCTCTTCCATGCCATGGAAGCGCTCTAGCCAAACTGAGCTAATGGCCCTCACGTAAGCCAAACTGCTTGCCTCGCCGTAATCCCGCCGCAGGCGGGATGAAGGCGGGAGCTAATGGCCCAAAACTAAAAATCTAATTTTCTTCAGCCATACCGAGAACCGCTTCCAAAACAACCGGCAATTCCGGAACATCGTCACTACCGCTAAAATGTCCTCTCTCATGCTCTACCATGATTTCTGATCCGAGAGTCTTAACGAACGCTTCTTGATTGTCCATAGGAACGTACGGATCATTATCGGAAAAAACTGCAACACTCTTATTCAAATGGCTTCTTACTTTATTAAGATCCAGTGGGCTGTGAAGCCACTCCTCGGCAACGCCGCTGGCGGCTTCTTCCTCTTCAAGGTTGGTCAGACGTTTGAAAAATCCAGCCACAAATACTGCGCCGCCAACACTCACGCCTTCCGGTAATGTTTCCAAATACCTGGCAATCGCCTGGCAACCCATGCTGTGGCCGACCAAATAAGTCTGCTCATCGGCAGCACCTACGACCTCTTTTAAATATGGTACCCAATTATTGATTCTCGGCTCAGCAGCAGACGGCATCTGCGGCACAGTAACCGCGAATCCCTTGGCTTCCAACTGTTGTTTCAGCCAGGGAAACCAGCCTTCTTCCGGATAACCGTCCCAGCCATGGATTATAAAAACTCTTTTTGTCATATAACATTTTAGGTCTAGTAACTGGCCGGGTTAATAGTCCCAGCCAAACATTACTTGATTATTATAAAGTATTTTTTTTGAATTTTCAATACCTTAACTCATCTTTTGTTTGATCTCTTCTATAATCATCCTCTCTGCGCCGTAGAGATCCGCTTCCGGCAAAGTAAACTTGGCCAGTTCGCGATTGCCGACGGCATTGAATTTCTGGCAGACGAATAAAGTATCAATATTTTTCGGCGAATAGACGATCGCGCGCGCTTCCGTATGCTCCAATTCCTTTACTTCATAAAGCAAAACCACCAGTTCCGTCTTGGGCATGGAAACGATCAGCTCTTCGATGACATCCGGCAATTCATCCGGACGAGTAGAGGTCTCATAAAAATCCTGCGCCGGCAAAGTTGACCAGACCAGGCGTCCATCAAGATCCTGATTGAGGCGCGAGAGCACTCTCCCCCACAATTTCAAAGTGGACAAATAACGGCTCTGATACAGATTCTGGATAATCTGCTCCCGGCGCGCTCCTTTGGCAATTAATAAACTGGCGAGATTGAGCGTCTTCGGCGTCACTTCCGGCGACTTGAAATTCTTAGTCGCCATAATAATTCCCGTCAGCAAATAAGTGGCGATATTCTCATCAATCAGATTTTCCTCATACTCCTTGATTAGACCGTAAATTATTTCCGCGGTGGACGCGGCGGTCAAACTGACCAGGTTGATGTTGCCGAAATTCTCGTTACGGTTGGAATGGTCAAGATTGATTTTAGGAACGGAATAGAAAAAATCCGGGTGCTTCTCATAGATGCCGCCCAGCGATTCCAGATCCGGAGAGTTGACGATGAAGATCAAGTCGTAACGGTAATCGGAAGCGTCCGTCACCACATCCTCGGAATTAAAAATTCCCTCACTCGGCGTAATATAAATATTGAGCTTGCCGCCGTCGCGATCGTAATAAAACTCGCCCACCTGCGCCTGAGCGGTGTTAACGGTAATAACGAACTTTTGCAAACTGTTCAATTTGGGGCTGACATCGGCGATCGGCAAAAAACCCAAATTAGCCGGCGGCACAAAACCATCGCAGACAATGTCGGTTTTTTTGCCCAGCTTTTTCAAAAACCCCGATAACGCCAAAGAGCTGGAGAGAGCGTCTCCGGTCCAATCGCTTTTAAAGGCAATGAGGATGCTTTTGCTTTGTTTGATAACCTCAAAGGCCTGTTGTGTCGGTGATAAAGCCATCTAAAAATTCATAAATTTATGAATGTATAATACTACATTAGATGGCTTGGGATGTCAAGTATTTGATTTATCTAAATTTAATCATTTACCGCGATAACCCCTGCGGGAGTTGTGCCAAAAATTTTCACCGGGGTGCCAATGTCCATAAAACTATAAAATCTTTCCATATCCTTATACGCCACATTAACACAGCCGTGGCTCATGGATTTCTTGCCAAAATTGTTGTGCCAATAAGCGCCATGGATGTACATTCCCTTTTTAAATTCCAAATTCCATTTGGTATTGGGGTAGCTATAAGTGGCGCCGGCATAATTTACCACTGGCCGCTTTCTCAAGATATTGAAATTTCCCGTCGGCGTCAGCAACGGCGACTTGCCGGTAGAAACCAAGATGGTCCCGATTTTTATGCCTTTGAAATAATAATCCAGCCGCTGATTGGTCAGGTCGACTTCCGCCCGCTTATCGGTTTCACGCGCTCCCTTATTCTTTAAAGGATCATAACCGTTAAAAACTTCCCGGCCGTCCAGATAGCCATCACTGTCAGAATCTTTATTGTTGGGATCGGTTCCCAGCTTGATTTCCAAATCATCTAAAAGTCCGTCGCTATCGCTATCGGCCGGTCCGATCCTGGCCTCATCTTCTTGGAGCGGGGAGAAGCCGCTCCAAACTTCTTGGCCATCGCCCCAGCCATCGCCATCAGTATCCCATTTATTGGGATCGGACTTATAGATATTTATTTCATCCTTATCGGAAAGTCCGTCATGATCGGAATCCACTACCTCTGCATCTGTTGTTGAAGCGGCATCCTGGGCCTGCACCGCCAGCGAATGAAAACAAAAAAACATCAAAAATATAAAACAAAAAAACAAAGCTGCTTTGAAAAATTTGTCTTCCATATGATTATATTTTAACATCTTTTAAGAAAAATAAAAAACCGGGCGGGATTAAACCCGTCCGATTTTTGAGATTATCAACCTTATTTCGCTTGGCTCTTAATTATCTAGCCAAAGCAAGTTTCTGATATTTATTAGTTTTGACAGTTAAGCGAGACAGCGGATTATGGCCGCTATAAACTTCGCAATGATCGTTATAGCCGTCGCTATCGGTGTCGGCTGATAACAAATTGGTGCCTACAGCGACTTCCTGAGCGTCATTTAAACCGTCGCTATCGGTATCGGTGTTATTCATTCTGACAGCGTTAGCCACTATCGGTGAATAACCGTTTTTGACTTCCAAGCCGTCAGTATAACCGTCATTGTCAGTGTCGGCTTTGCTCGGGTTGGAATGATAAACAGTAGTTTCCTGTTCATCAGTCAAGCCGTCTTTGTCGCTGTCAAAATTTTTCATTCTGGCGCCATTGCCGGCTAAAGGGGAATAGCCATTCCAAACTTCTTGGCCATCGCCCCAGCCATCGCCATCAGTATCCCATTTATTGGGATTAGAATGGTAAAGCTGAGTTTCCTGACGATAAGTTAAACCGTCATGATCCTCGTCAGAATTAGGATCAATGGTTGAGGCCTTAGCCGTTAACGGCAAAGCCAGCGGTGCTAGGGCAATTAAAGAAACTAGAACTGCCGCTATAATGGTTTTTTTGTTCATACTTTTGTTTAATTATTATATTTTAATTATTTAAACTGCTTAAAAAACTTGAAATTTGCCCGTTATTTTAGTAAAATATGCATATCGCTTATAAAGCCCAAAATCCTGATTTATCTCAAGAATATACCATTATATCATATTTACTAAATTTTGTCAAGAGTCATTAAAACTATGCCCAAAACCGACCTGCCAAAGGCCTATAACGCCGCTGAAATAGAGGATAAAATCTATCAAAAATGGGAGGAATCCGGCTACTTTAATCCTGACAAATTACCCGGGGAACGAGCCGAATCGTTTGTTATTTCCATGCCTCCGCCTAACGTCACCGGGGTACTCCATCTGGGACATGCCTTTGAAAATGCCCTGATGGACATAGAAATCAGATACCAAAGACTGCTAGGAAAGCGGGCTTTGATCGTGCCCGGAACCGACCATGCGGCTATCGCGACCCAAGCGCGCGTTGAGGATGAATTAAAAAAACAAGGTTTTGTTAACCCAAGAAAGGAATTAGGCCGTGAAGGGCTTTTAAAAAAAATTAAAGAATTTGCCGATAATCATAAATCGATCATTCTCGGCCAAATCAAAAAAATGGGTACTTCCTGCGATTGGTCGCGTTTAGCTTATACTTTTGATGAGTCAAGATCCGAAGCGGTTAATGAAATATTCCGCCGGATGTTTGAAGACGGACTGATCTACCGCGGCTATCGCGTTATTAATTGGTCAGTCAAAGGGCAAAGCACTTGTTCCGATGATGAATTGGTCTATGTGGATCAGCCGGCCAAAATTTGGTATTTCAAATACAGCCATGATTTTCCCATTCCGATCGCCACCACCCGACCGGAGACCAAGCTCGGCGATACGGCTGTTGCCGTCAATCCCGATGATGCAAGATACAAACAATACATCGGGCAAAAATTCACTGTTGATGTCGGCGCCGCCAAGCCGCTAATCATTACCATTATCGGCGCCGGTGCCGTTGACCCTGATTACGGCACCGGCGCGGTCGGCGTCACCCCGGCGCATAGCGCCATTGACTATGAGATGTACCTGAATAACAAAGACATCGGCATTATCCCGGTCATCGGCCAAGACGGCAAAATGCTCTCCGCCGCCGGTCCGGCTTATGCCGGCTTGCCGGTACTGGAAGCCCGGGGAAAATTCGTGCAGTGGCTCAAAGATCAAGGCCTCTATATAAAAGAAGAAGAAACTACCCATAATGTCGGCTCTTCCGACCGCTTCGGCGATATAGTTGAGGCCTTGCCAATGGAACAATGGTTCGTTGACGTCAACAAAAAAATTCCCGAGCGCGGCAAAACGCTCAAAGAGCTGCTGCGTGAAGCAGTAACCGTCGGCCATGATGAAAACGCCGACAAAATCATTAAAATAGCTCCGGAACGCTTTCATAACAGCTATCTGCAAAGGATCGATAATTTATACGACTGGTGCGTTTCCCGGCAAATATGGTGGGGACACCGGATACCGGTATGGTATTGCGACGACTGCCAGCATTATTTTTATAGCAGCGATACTCCAAGTGACTGTCTCAAATGCGGCTCCAAAAAATTACACCAGGATGAAGATACTCTGGATACCTGGTTTTCTTCCGGCACTTGGACTTTTTCCACTCTGGGCTGGCCGGCGGAAACCGATGACCTGTTAAAATATCATCCTACCACCTGGATGCAAATGGGTTATGAAATCATTTTTCTCTGGATGGTCCGGATGATTCTATTATCTACCTATGCCTTGGATGATATCCCTTTTAAAAATGTCTATATCCACGGCATGCTGCGCGCCAAAGACGGCCGCAAATTTTCCAAATCGCTGGGCAACGGATTAGATCCTTTAGAAATTATCGAGAAATACGGCACTGATGCTTTGCGGCTGAGCCTGATTAAAGGCGTTACCGCCGGCAATGACAGCCGCTTTTATGAAGAGAAGGTTGAGGGCGCGCGTAACTTCGTCAATAAACTCTGGAATATTTCCCGCTATATTTTGCAGACAGTGGCCCAGCCGCGGCTGATCGAGGAAGTGCCGGCAACGCGGACGCTGGCTGATGACTGGATTCTCAGCCGCCTCAATGAAACCACCGCCGCCACGACCGCCGAACTCGATAAATATAATTTTTCCAGCGCCGGCGAACTGCTGCATGAATTCACTTGGAGCGATTTCGCCGATTGGTATCTGGAGATTGCCAAAGTTGAGGGCGCTAAAGATGAACTGTTACTTTTTATCTTGCAAAAAATCCTCAAGCTCTGGCATCCTTTCTGTCCTTTTATCACGGAGCATCTCTGGAATGAGCTGGGCGCCAAAAATTTGTTGCTGGTCGCCGCCTGGCCTAAAAATTTTGCCGTTGATATCGGTGCCGGAGCTGATTTTCAAAGTATTAAAGATATTATCACCTCTATCCGCAACCTGCGCGGCGAAAATAAAATCGAACCAGCCAAGCTGGTCACCATCAGCATTATCGCCGGCGACAAAACTGAATTGATCAAAAAAGAACAGAACATAATTAAAAAATTGGGACGGGTGGAAAATCTAATCATTAAAAATAATAAGCCCGAGGGCGGCATTGGCGCGGTAGCCGGCGGCGTGGAAATTTATCTGGATCTGGCCGGACTAGTGGACGTCGAAACGGAAAAGAAACGGCTGGCAAAAGAAATTTCTGAAACGGAAAAATATCTATCCGGTATCGCGATTAAGCTCAATAATCAGGAATTTGTCGCCAACGCTCCGGAAGAAATTGTACTGAAAGAAAAAGAAAAAATGGAACCAGCTCAGGAAAAACTGGATAAATTAAAAAATCAATTGGACAGTCTGAAATAAACAACCGATGGAGGGTAAGATCATGCATAGCGATGATCAACCAAAGCCAAAGAATTTTTTCATCTTCCAGTTCATTGCCTGGGCACTAGAGATGGCCGCAATTCTTGGGCTGTGCCTGACAAGCCTGCGGTCAGCCGCCGGCGAATCCCCAGCTATTACTTTTTCGGTTGTCACTTTCTTGGCGGTGATGGTCTTTCCGGCGGTAAACAGTTTTCTCTACTCTTTGGCGACGGCGCCAAAAAAACCGGCCAAGCCCAGAATCCAAGACGCGCCAGGCAAGCCACTGCGACGCAAAAAGTAAAAGCTGCATGTCAGCAGGGAAAAGCCGCCCTTTTCCCTAAGTTTTCAAACTATTAAACTAAAAATATGTCCAAAGTCATAACCGACGCTAAGCAGGTCGATGAAGTGCTGACCCGCGGCGTGGAAAATATTTATCCGGATAAAGAGAGCTTAAGAAAAGAGCTGCTGTCAGGCAGACGGCTTCGCCTGTATTGCGGCTTTGATCCGACGGCGCCGACGCTGCACATCGGCCATGGCATCCAAATAAGAAAACTGGAGCAGTTCCGCCGTTTGGGACATGAGGTGATTTTGCTCATCGGCGATTTTACGGCGCAAATCGGCGATCCAACCGGCAAAGACAAGACGCGTAAACCATTGACTCACCAACAAGTTTTAGAGAATGCCAAAGGTTATAAAAAACAAATCGGCCGAATTTTGGATTTAACCCAAGCCAATGTTCGTTTTGTCCACAATGAAAAATGGACTAACAAGCTTAAGCCGGCTGATATGTTGGAATTGGCTTCCCATTTTACCGTGGCCCGCTTGCTGGAACGCGATATGTTCCAAGAAAGGATCAAGGCTAACCGCGATATTCATCTTCATGAATTTTTGTATCCGATTTTTCAGGCTTACGATGCCGTCACTTTGGACGTGGATTTGCAAATCGGCGGCAGCGATCAGATGTTTAATATGCTTTGCGGCCGGACCTTGATGAAAAAGATGAAGAACAAAGAAAAGTTCGTCTTGACCACGAAACTACTGGAAGATCCTACCGGCAAAAAAATGGGCAAAAGCGAGGGCAATACGATCACCCTCAATGACGCGCCGGCTGACATGTACGGAAAAATCATGAGCTGGCCGGATACGATGATCACTACCGCCATGGAAATTCTCACCGATATTCCCCTGGAGGAAATCAAGGAAGCGGAAAAAGAAATGAGCCAAGGCGTTAACCCGCGCGACTACAAGATGAAGCTGGCCTATGAGGTCGTCCGGATTTATCTGGGGCATGACGAAGCACGGCACGGCCAGAATGAATTCGCTCGCGTCTTCCAAGAAAAACAAAAACCGACCGACATCCCGACTGTAATTATTCAAGATAAGGACGGACAGATCGGTGTCTTGGATTTATTCGTGCAGGCCGGGCTGGCAACCAGCAACAGCGAAGTCAAACGGCTGGTAAAAGAAAAAGCCATCCGCATTGATGACGAGCTGATCACTCATGACACGCTGCTGGTAAAAATTCCGCCTGCCGGCTTGCTGCTCCAGCGCGGCAAGAAGCAATTCGCCACAGCCAAACTCAAATAATCACTCCAGATCAAAAATCTCCCTGCCACCAGCGGGGAGATTTTCATTTGCTAAAAATAACTAAAAGTAATAGAATAGTATTCAAATATTAACCGGCAAGCAGGAGGAGAACTAAAAAATATAGTACAAAACCCGGAATCTTAGCGTGATGAAAGGAGGTTCTGACTTGGAAGAATATCCCCTGGCCTATCTGCACTGCCAGGAGAGCTTGGCTTATATCCGCGCCAATCAGCGTCTGGTTGTCAGTCTGTTCGGCTTCCGAGTATTTGACATTCATAAGCAATTGGAGGTTGCTCGGAGGCTGAAAGAAATCCGCCACGCCCTGAAGCACGAGGGCATCACTCTCAGGGATCTGGGCCTGAGCCGCTTAGAATGGCACTATCGCGTTTGGTGGGCCCGCAAGCATCGCCTGCTGCGCTACTGCTATATCCGGGCGCAAATATTCATGCTGCGGCGTTTCCCGCATCTACACAGAACATACAAGTGACTCAACCGCGAGTCACTTTTTCTTTTCCAGCGGGATTTCCAATTTTACTTTGAGATCACTGAGCCGCAGATAAAATCCTTTGGTATGGATGGAATTCAATTTCAATTTCAAAGTATCATAATGATGCAGCCATTCGTGGAGTAAAGTATCTAAAAAAGTTTTGCCGGCCACAATCTGTCCGCGCACCGCCGTACGGTTGGGAATAGTAATTGTTTTTGAGGCCAAGCGGTATGAGCCGTAACGCTTCAGCACCACTTTGCCGTTGCGGCGGCGATGATATTGATTGCCGTCTTGGATCTGCAATTCTACAATATCTATTTTTGAAGCGTCAGAAATTTCATCCAACAATTTCTCGCCCAGCTCTTGGCGATCTTCCGTTTCTTGGCTGGCAATAATTTTTCGCGCCAGGAAAATTGCCTCGTCGGAAATAGGAAAATCAACCGCCGTGATCTTGTTGCTGAGCAGATAATTGCGATTGCCGCTTGGTTTGAATCTGATTTTGAACATAATTTAATTTACCTAAGCATTCTAACACGATATCTTGACAAAATTCAATTTTTGAGGCAGGGTGAAGCCGTGACGAATCAACGTCAGATGTAAAAAATAAGTCAGGAGAAACGGCGCAACTAAGAGGAGGAATGTAGTACTGCCTAAGGGCAAAGGCAGATTGACAACTTGGGTCTTGTAACGAGTACACTACCACAAGCGTGGATGCACGCCTGAAAGGACAACCTACAACATGAGAACAAAAACGATCCGGTTGGATGATCTGGCTGCCATCTCGATTGCTACGGAACAAATCGAGCTGGAAGTTCTGACCTCCATGGGCCCGCGGGTTATTGCCGCCAGGCGTCCCGGCGGGGCGCAATTGATGTTTCAGAATCTGGTAGACGAAGATAGGCCCGACTATGCGCCGCAGAAATGGCGCGCCATGGGCGGAGGCCGGGCCTGGCCTCATAGCGGACCTATCGCTGACGAGGATGAGCGCGCCTATGCCGAGGATAACGGGCGGTGCGAAGTCGTTGAGGATAGTCCTGGTTGCCTCATGTTCTGGGGCGCGAAAAATGAACGATTCCAACTGCAACGCGGCCTCACCATCCGGGAGACTCCGGTCGGGGTGGACATCACCTATCTGCTCAAGAACCGCAGCGGCGGTATGCTGATGTACGGCGGTCTCTGGGCCATCGCGGCCCTCAACATCAAGAATCCGGCGGAAACAGCCGCCATCGGCATCCTGACCAACGACCTGGAAGCCAACTGGCAGACGGGCCGGTACCAGATTGTCTGGCACTGGGCCGGACACCACACCACGCCGGAATTCATGGAGAAACAACTCTCCATCCGGGACGGCCTCCTGGTGGTCAAGCTCTGCGGTACCGAGGGCAAGGTCATGGCCAAGTCCCCCGTGGGCGCCATCATTGCCACCGGAGAGGACACCAGCTTCTTCAAGGTGATTGAAACCGATTCGCGCTGGGATCAGCTATTGCCCGGCGGCTGCAATACCGCGGTCTATACCTGTCCCAGCTTCGCCGAGAGTGAGACTATGGGCCCGGCGCTCGGCATCCGGTCGGGCGAAACCGTGTGCCATACGGAGCGCTGGGCGCTTACCCCGCCGCAACCGTGGGATTCCCAGGCATTGTATCGGGAGGTCGCACGGATCAAAGCCGCCGCCCCGTTTATCAACACCCCCAGCAACGTCATCGCGTGACGAAGCGCGCCCCGCGAGTCGGCAACAAAACAAACAGCCGAGAGCAGGTCAAACGACCGACTCTCGGCTTTTCTTATTCTTTAAAATATAAATACTACTCCGAAATCTCATCCCGCTTATCCTTCACAAACGACACCGCCTTCTCCGAGGCCTCAACCACGAACTTAAACGGGGTTTCAATGATGAAATCCAGAATAAAAAGAAAAATATTGATGCGGGAAAAATTAGTGGAAAAGAAACGGCCGGCACGAACGATCGGCAAAGTAAAAAAATCAATCAGAAAGTTGGAAAAATTATCCTTGCGCGGAATGACCAGGTACTGATTAGCCAGGTTGCGCAAACGGAAGCCGAAGAAGCTCACCAACGTCAAGAAAAAGACAAACAGCAAGCCGCTGACGATATTGAAATGGATCAGCCGCAGGACAAAAATGACAATGCCGAAAGAAATGGCGAACATGATAGTGTAAAAAACATTGAAAGCGATATAACCGAATGATCCGCGCTTCATGCGCTTCTTGGGCTTGAAGACGACTTTTCGCTGGTCGCCGGAGATAATTTTCTTGATTTCATCAATAATAATCTTGGTATTCTTTTCTCCGGGTACTTTGATCGTCATAGCCACTATAAACATGAGGACCGGATGAAAAATCACATTAATGGAAAGAGCGCGCCAATTAACCTCATTTAGAAAGAGCTTGTCGTAAGGGAATTCTATGGCAAAAGCCAGGATTGTCTTGGTCAGTAAAATATAAATAATAACGCGGACAATGGAGCCGATGAGCTTATTGCGGATGCTTTTGTAATTCCTATTGCAGATTTCCTTGATCACGCTCTCCAGCTTTACCGGGTCGCTGAGCACCTCCCGCGCTACCGCCGGATTCTCATCAGCTATCTGGCGCAGGATACGGAAAAAAACCGCTTGCGGCCGCGCGGTTTGCGACAGCTGATAAGCCAACGGGTGATGCAGGCGGCCATCAATTTTTTCTTTGACTTCTTTGATGCCACGAACGAATTCCAGCAGCTTGGCCTCATTTATTTTTTCCCAGTCCGGAAAATATAATTTTAACATCCGATAAGCAAGAAGAGCCGGGTCGGCTTTGAGCAGATTCTTAAGCACCGCGATATAGATCTGGAGGTTCTTTTCTTTTTCCTCAATTTCCGATTTGGTGAAAGCCAAGTTATCAATCAGATGCGAATACATAAAATTGGCCATGGCCAAATCCTTTTCCGGAGAAAAAAAGTATTCATCAATCTCGCAGGCCGCCAGCGTGACTACCCACTCATTAATCTTATCCAAATCACCCAGCACCGCGCCCGGGGTTTTGCTCAGGATTAAAAGATACTTGCTAATGATCGCTCCTAATTCATCAATGGCCGATTCCGGCAAGGAATCGTTGGGCAGGTATTTGGCGCGGATAAACTCAAAGATCAGCGCCTGGCTGATTTTGGCCGCGTCTTTTTCCTGCAAAAGAAACAATTGGCGTTTGAGAAAACGATTAAGAGAGTTGCGGCGTATCAGATGCTCTTCATTATAGTCAACGGCATTCCTTACTTTTTCATAAAAAAAACCAAGCTTGCCAACCAGTTGGCTCAGCTTTATTTTTGCGGCTTCCGGCGGCACTGCTTTGGAATAATCCTGCTCCAGCGTCTCCAGCAGCCATTCCATTTGTCCTGAAATTTGGCTCATATTACATTCTGATTATAACAGAAAAGATTATTTTTTTAAAGCAATAATTTTTTCTAAATTAAGACTATTAATTAAAAACCCTTGACAAAAATATAATTATATACTAGAATGTTGGGAAATTGTACACAGAGCCATAACACAAAAACACGAATCCCCATTAATTGAGGGGAACAACGAGGAGGAGATAAAGATGCAGTGCATTTTGGACGCAACACTGGAAAAGCGGAGGGCTGTCTTGCAGGAGGTGCTAGACCACTTCCAAGACATCCAGCCGGCTGAACTGGCTGAAACCGAAGCCGAACTCAAAGCACTAGAACCCGGTGACCTTCCCGTAGGACAGCTTAGCGCACTACTGCGCAAGCTGCTCGCCTACGCCCGTAAGTTGCGCCGGGAATATCTGGCCGCAACCACCAGGACCGAGGCCACACTGGATGACATCCAGGAGGCCGAGCTGAGATCGGAAGTGGCCAGTCTGGCGTTTAGCGTCTTCACGATGGAAGACTTCAAGGAATTGAACGGCCATCTGCCGCAAATCCGCGAGGACTGGCTAGTCGTGCTTGGGCGCGATCCTGATGTCTCGGCTCAAACGTCCGAATCCCAACGCTACGGCACGCTGGTGCCAGTCCCGCGCAATGGCGGTCTTCAAAGGAAGGTTACCGCCGCTCTCGCCGGGTCGGAACACTAACCAGCGTTGCGCCAGCATTGCGCGCGAACTCATAAGGTCACTGACGCGTCGTCTTTGACCTTTTTCTTTTGCCTAAAAATATTGACAAAATTAATAAATTACTATATACTGCCTCGTTAGTCCTTTTCATTATTATTTTGCCATCAACCGCAACCATAACCCCGGGAGGAATTCCGCATGTCTAAGAGAGCTAAGATTAACGCCGAAGACGCCGCCCGGACACAAGTGGTCTTAGGCGCGCCGATCTTTAGTAATGACCCGAACGCTACCTTTCAGATGCCACTGGGTCAAAAAAATCTGGCCGAGCCGATGAGATTGCAGACCCGAAATCCCCAGGAGCTTTATCGGTTGCTCGCTCTGGAATATGTAGCGATTATGACCGGGCTGGTCAGAATGCGCGTTAGCTTCCAAGTGGCGCTATCCCATCGGCATCTGATCGCGCCAGGACTGCTGGAAAAATTGACTACTTTTTTGAGAGTGCCAACAGTCAATTTTCCGGAGGAAGATCCGCAAGCATCCATTTATCCTCGCGATTTCGTCACCTGGATACCGGGGAAGCTCCTGCTAGTCCCGCCGTATCTCAAGCCGCAGGTAAAAGGCGTTTCCGTCGTCAAATCGCCCTATGCTGTCGGCGGGCGGATATTACAGCGCCAGGATGTCGCTCTGGTCAACGAACTTTTTGACCCCCTGGAAGACATTCCTGAAGATGATCACTTGGGATTCTCGCTGGCCTGCCGGGAAACATGCGCCGACGGCATCTATCCGCTCTCAGCCGCGCCAATCCAACCGCTGCGGCAGGCCGGATTGCGAGTAGGGCTGCTGCCTAATGGCATCGTCAAAATAGAACTGCCAGACGGTTCAATCATCTACGCGCCGGACGATCATCCGGACCGATTTTGCGGCTTATTGGAGGACAGGCGCGGCAAGCTGCACTTGATCGTCGATCCGCAGATCTATTCCGGAGTTGACGACATTTATGCCCCGCCGCGCTTCGGGCCGCCAGAGACCCTGCGCCGCTATCAGGAGGTCTGCGAGGAATTGGGCATCACGCTACACGTTCCATCACGGCTCATGATTCCCGCCTCGGTCTGTTTTTGGCAAGCGCCAGACCTGCGGGTCTTACTGACCGGCGGCGACATCGAGATGGCCGGACTGGTCGCCAGTATTGTCGGCGATGAAAATCTGGTAACCACAAAAACGCCGATTATGCATCAGCCCGCCTGGAACAAGGCGGGAATTCGCTGCCTGATCGGAGAGATTCCGAGTTGGTTATTGTGAGGGATTGCCAGCCAAAGCAAGTCCCTCTTTTTTTATTCGCAAATAAATTTTATTTTCATTAAAAAATAATTAATATCAAAGAATGGCGAGAAATGCGCGTTGACAACTTCTGATTTTTTTGATAATTTTTTGGTTATCCGGCACCGTATCAGAGGGTTGGGACATTTAACGATTGAGGAGTGGCAAGCATGAAAAAAACTAGCGGGACAGTTCTGGTCATCGCGGCTTCCGGCATTTTGGCGGTGGCTTTTATGCTCGGTTTGAAGTTTTGCTGCCAATGGTATTTCCAGCCATGGCGCAACAAGGACTTCTCCGAGTCCATCCGTTTCGCGACTCGGTTGCGGGACTACCGTTGGGAGGCCGACCATAGCGATGGCGACAAGCAAAAGGCGGCGCGGCGAGCGGGAGTGGAGCTGCTACTATCCGAACGCCGAGAGAATTGGTTCGTAGAAAGAGCGCTTCAGGAGCGGCTGATACACTTTGAAACGCTGCAAGAAGTTGACGAGTCCTTGGCCGCCAAAGTCAAAGCCGATCAGACAAGGGCTTTGCGCGGGGCGCTGGAAGACATGCGCCAGAACAACAAAACCGTTCTTTCAAACGATCAGGCGAGCTGGCTCATGATAGCGGCCAAGGCGGTTAAGGCGGGAATCGTCAGTTGGGAGGATATCGAATTCTATCCCGAAGAAGTGAGGCTTCTCGCGCTCCACTTACAAACCTAAACACGGGCGCCTTCCGTGTTTTTTCTTTTCAGACGCTTGCCATTTTCAGATATTTCTGCTAAAATAATTTCTGTAATTTAGATATTAAAACTGTTAGTTTCTATTATATGGATTGGTAGCTCAGTTGGGTCGGCGTAATCGCCGACGGGTTGGAAGCGAAACCAGCCAAGCTGAAAGCGAGGCGCAGTTGAGCGATCATAAATTTGCCAGTGGCAGATTTATGCCAACCCTGGATAGAGCGTTCCGACCGCAGGTCGGATAAAAAAGACGGGATAAATAGTTACCTTTAAAATAAAATAAATATGGATTGGTAGCTCAGTTGGTTAGAGCGCTCCCCTGTCACGGGAGAGGTCGCGGGTTCGAGTCCCGTCCAGTCCGCTAAATAAAATAACTCCGAATAAATTCGGAGTTATTTTATTTATAGCGATCGGAGGACTCGAACCGCCAGAAGTG
>CAIOLF010000009.1 GCA_903859075.1 Candidatus Buchananbacteria bacterium | reverse complement strand
TAATAATAATAATAATAATATTATTATTATGTCTCAATCAATAGATTTTCGACAAATAATTAAATCCAACGGCTGGCAATTTTTCTTTTTCACTGAAGAGCGGTTCAGCTAGTTTGGATTTGTCAAAAAAATCAGCAAACGGCTGGCCGCCAAGGCCAGTTTTTTGTTTCCAGCCGTTTGCTGATTTTTACTAAGTTATCAGCCGGCTGGCAATAAGGCCGGCGCAAAAAAATGTGACATCAGATAGGAGGAAATAAGTCATGCACAATTTCATTGCTCTTTTTAATTTTCAGCGTCAAAACGACCTGCTCGTCGGCATTGAGCGGGAATGTCATTTGACTGACCTGGACGGCAATATCGTGCCGTGGGCGCCGCAGGTATTGGAGTGGTTGTGGAAACATCACGGAAGCCGCAGCCGCTGTTACGGCTATGAATTGTCTGCTTGCCAGCTGGAGGACAGGTTTTCCAATCCCGTCGCCATCGACGATGTCCGGCAGGAATTATTGCTCAATGAAGCGGGCATCCAGCCGGCCGAACAGGCCTTGGGTTTTCGTCGGGCTTTTCACGGCGTCGCGCCGGAAGACATGCCGCTTGACGTCTATCCGGAGGAACGTTATTTGCGGATCACCAAGGAGCTGCCGGAGGCGGTGCTAAGAGCTGCCTGCCGCGTGGCCGGCGTGCATATTCACATTGGCATGTCCGATTACGTAACAGCGCTGGAGGTTTATAACCGGGTAATTAAGGAGCTGCCGCGCCTCTATGAAATCGGCTTCACTAATACTGGAGACCGGCTGGGACTTTATCGGGATGTAGTCCGAAACGGCATAGCTAAAAGCGAACGCATCCGCTTATTCGAAAAGCACTTGGTAACCGCGCCGGAACCGCCGCATTACCGGGGATGGCAGGAATTTTACGAGCGGGCAAAGCGTGACGGTTTTGATCGCGATCCGCGGCGGCTCTGGGATTTCATCCGGATTTCCAAGCATGGCACGATCGAATTCCGAGTCTTTGATACGACCGCGGATATCGATCAGATCGTGAATTGGGCGCAGATTTGCCACCGCCTTTGCCTGAGCGCGAAAGTGGAAATACCTCCTGATGAAGGTTGGCCCAACTGACCTGATGTAGGTCGACGAGGGAGTAATAGAAGCTATTGCTCCCTCACTCTTTTTACTATAAAATATATTAAATATCTTTATGTCCAAAACAATCAGTCAAAAAATAATCAGTTCGGGAAATCCCAAGATCGCCATTGTCGGCTGCGTCCATGGCGATGAGATCATTGGCAAGCTGGTAATCAGGGAGATTAAAAAATTAAAAAACATCAAAGGAACTCTAGGACTGATCATCGCCAATGAGCCGGCGATGCTAAAAAAGAAGCGAGAACTAAAAAAAGATCTCAACCGCTCTTTTCCCGGAAAAAAAGGCGCTCGTTTTGAAGCTGGTTTGGCTTATCGTCTGCATCAAGAGCTCAAAAAATATGATTTAGCAATCGATATCCATGCCACCAATTCCCGGTTTGATAAATTGGCGATTGTTACCCGCCTTGATCCGCAGACAAAAAAATTATTATCAATGGTGCCGATAAAAAAAGTCATGCTGGCCCGCCAGTCGGTATTTGGCGGCCAGGAGATGATCACTCACGCCAAGGCCGGGCTGGCAATTGAATACGGACCAAACAAGTCGGGGAAAAATTATCGTAAAGCATTGTCTGATATGCTGGCGTTGCTGACTAATTTGGGAGTGATTGTCGGATCAAAGAAAGAATTTACCGCCAAAGAATTATATGATGCCTTCGGCGTCTATAAAGTGTCGGACGGTTTTTGTCAAAATAAAGATTTACGGGATTTCCATAAAATCAGAAAAGGCCAGGCAATCGGGAAAATAAAGAAAAAAATAGTTTATTCTCGCAAAGATTTTTATCCTTTATTTTTGGGCAAAGGCGCTTATAAAGGGACTTTGGCGATTGCCGCCAAAAAACGCATAATTAAACTAAAATAAGGCAATTAACGCAACTTGCAATATTTTCTGAATAAAGTTAAGATGTAGTTGATCTTTTAATCTGGCGGGGTGGAGTATGCCGGTAGTACGTGCCCATGGGGTGGGTATAGACCGGGTTCAATTCCCGGCACCCCGATTATAAATGTTTAAAATAATTAATATACTCATTTAAATCATAACTCCATTCATATGGAAGAAGATAAAAATCAGGAGGGAGATGTTTTAAAGAATCAAAACGCGCCTTCAGATAATAATTCGGATGCTAATGCTGCCGCGCCGGCAGAAGAGCTAATGGCGGAAAATAAACCGGAAGAATTAGTGGTGGAAGAGATGGTAGTTGAAGTTCAGACGGTAGAACCGGTGGAACAGCAGCCGTCTGCGGGAGCCGCGGCAGAAACCGCAGTTAGCGAGACTAATCAGCCGGCAATATTTGCTCAGCCGGATAACAAGCCGCTTGAAGCCGGCCCCGCCTTAGAAAAAAAAGAACCGGAACCGGAGATTAAAGCGCAGCCGTTGCCGGCAATTGGAGATGCTGACAATAAAAATGGCGGAATAGTTTGGAAAATAATTTTTATCATAATTATTATTTTGGTCGTTTTTTTGCTGGTGAAATTTTTCAGCAATAAGGGGACGGGCATTAATGTTTTGGATACGATCGCTAATGTCAACGTAAAAGTCAGCAACGAGCAGGAAAAGGGCAAGGTGAACATAGTGGCGGAAGACAGCCGCAAGCTTAATGACAAAGTCAGCGAACAAGCGGCTAATCAGCCACAGTTGACCCCGACGCCGGCTAGCGGCGCGGCCACGGCCTCTACTACCAAAATTATCGCTTACTATCCGAACTCCATGAAAAATCCTGGCGCGGCTGATTGCAGTAAAGTATTTCCCTTGGAGAGGAACGCGGAAAAGAAATATGATTCCGATGTTATTAATACTATCCGCGGACTGCTCACGACTTTGACGCCGGAAGAAAAGGATCAGGGATTTATTACTAATATTCCGGTCGGCACGATGCTCAAGACCGTGAAAGTAAGCGATAAAGGAGTGGCGGAAGTGAATTTTACCGCATCCTTAAATAATATCGGCGGTTCCTGCGCGGTGTCCGCCGCTCGGGCGCAGATAGAGCAGACCATGAAACAATTTCCTCAGGTGAAATCGGTTCTTATCTGCGTTGATGGCAATTGCCAGCAGGACGAAATTTTGCAGCCATAACTATAAATTATCTAAATTTAGATAAAGAGTTCCGTCAGAAACGGGGCTTTTTATTTTTATTCAAAAAGTTAAATTATGGCTGGTGCTATTCATTTAATTTGAACAAAATATTTATCCACATGATAATTTTAGTTTTTCCACAGGTTTATGTTATAATTAAAGAGTAAATACCCCCAGTAAGCATGTGCGAATTTTTACGTTAGCTTGCATGCTTGATTTACGCAAGGATTCGTAGGTTTTTGGCGGTATTTGCTCAAAGGTCGAGCAAAAAACGAACTTAATAATTAAATTTAGGTGAAAAAATTTATGAAGAAAATTTTAGTACTGACTTTAGCGATCGCTTTTGTGCTAGGCAACGGCTTCTTTATGTTTGAAGGAGTCATGGCCAGCGCCGCGACGGTTACTTCCACTGACGGTCAAGAAAACGGCCATCCGTCTACTGCCATTAGTATTCCTTACAATGTCCAATTATCCGTTGATTCCGAAATGTCATTGACATGCGATACTTCAACACCAGTATCTATGGCAGGCGACTTAGATGGTATGACCGGCGGCGTGGCTACCGGCACTAGATCTTGCACAGCTGTAACCAATAATGAAGCTGGCTATACTATGCAGGCTGCTGTTACCGCTATGACGAGTATTGAGGATGCGGCTGATTTTTTTGGCGCTGAAGCGGCTGGAGCTACTTGGACTGCCCCAGCTGCCGGAGCCGGCAGTTTTGGTTATAAGGGACCAGAAGGCGGTTGGGTAGGAAGCGGCGGTTCAGCCGCTACGATTGCCTCGACAACGGAAGAGAGTACAATTTCTGGAGATAGCGTAAAAGTGGATTATGAAGCTGAAGTTACCGGCCCTGCTTTATTTGTGTCCGGGCTGTATCAGGCGACCACGACCATTTCCCTGTTTATGAATTAAGAGTTTTTTCTTTACAAAAAAGAAAGAGCTTTCGGGTATCCAAAGCAATTTGGATACCTTATAAGCTTTCAAAAATCCCTCGTTCATATTGAATTTGTTAATCAATTACTAATCAAAATTTTAAATTGCAAATAATTAGAATAATTTATGAAAAAGTTATCCTTGGTTTTAGTGGCGGTCGTGATGTGTTTTTTGGCTGTCAGCGCCGCTCTCGCCGCACCCAAAATCGAACAGATCAGTAATATCGGTGATGCTAACGATTATGTGGTCGGTCCCGGCAAATATTATCTATTTATGGACCCCGGACAGACCGTAACCAAAAATGTTGAGATTACCAATCGTTTTAAAACTGAAACAAAATTTAAGCTGGAACTGGAGGATTTCCGGGGCACTACTGATGGCGCCAGTCCGCTTGAATTCATGGGGCTGTTGGCAGGACCATATTCGCTCAAGGATTATTTGCATCCGGAAGTTATGGAATTCAAGCTTCAGCCAGGGGACCGGATTACTGTTCCTGTGACTGTCTCTATTCCTAAAGATGCCGTACCCGGGGGTTTATATGGTTCGGTCATTGCGACGACGCAGGATGAACCCCAGGAGGCGGAAGTGCCGCCCGGCAAGACCAAAGGCCAGTTGCCCCTTATATCTAGAGTCGCCGTGCTCTATTTCGTTCGCGTCAATGGACCGGTCAAAGAAGAAGGCAGTTTGAAAGATTTTCGGACTGATAAAAAAATTTATTGGAGCACCAAAAATCCAATAGGGTTTTCTTATTCTTTTTCCAATACCGGAAACGTTTATCTCAATCCTGCCGGCGATCTGGAAATAAAAAATCTTTATGGCTCAGTCGTGGATCGCATCACCGTGGACGCTTCCTATGTCTTGCCCGACTCCATCCGCATCAACAATCTTAAATGGGATAAGGGCTTTTCCATGGGCCGGTATACGGCCAAGCTGACTTTTAAAAGGGGCTATCTGGGCTCGCCTGATCAAATAGATGTCAAGACAGTAACATTTTGGGTTATTCCTTGGATATATATCGTTATATTCCTGGTGGGGTTGCTTATTCTCATTGCAATCATCCAAGGCATCAGAAATTGGTTCAAGAAAAATTTTGAAAGAAGGAAATAGATAAGTATGGTTAAAATATGTTTTCTTTGATAAGCAAAATATCCTTATTTACAGTAATAATATCTCTTGCCATCGGCGTCTATATGACGCCGATTTTGGCATCCGTGATGAGCAGTGACAATTTCAAGATCCAGTTGGACTCGATCAACGTCGGCGGCGGCATGGGGACTTCGGATAATTTCAAACTGGAGGATACGGCCGGAGAAATCGGCACCGGCTATTCCGAAAGTGACAGTTATAAGATGCACGCCGGTTATCAGCAGACGGAGCAAAATAACAGATATATCGCCCTTACCGTGCCTGATCTGGCTACTATGGCCGGTGATATTGACGGCCTGACCGGAGGCCGAGCAGTTGCCACAGGAACGATTCATATTATTACTAATAATAACATTGGCTATAGTTTGGAGATTAATGCCAGCACTTCTCCGGCGATGAAGAGTATGAATGTTTCCAGTTCGGCGAGTTTTGCCGATTATAGTCCGGCGGGAGCTGATCCGGACTATGAGTGGTCGGTCACTTCCACTGGTTCATCCTTCGGTTTTTCTGTTAACGGCGCTGATGTCTTGACCAGGTATTATAATAACGGCTCTAGCTGTAATCAGCCCAGTGGAAGCAGTACCTTCGACAAATGCTGGGAAGGAGTTTCAACCACTTTAATGCTTATAGGCCAGAGCGCTGGCCCCAATGAAGCGTCCGGAACCGACACTTTTATCAAATTCAGCGCTGAATCCGGCAATGCGCATCTGCAACCTTCCGGAGATTACAGCGCGACCATTATCGTGACCGCTTACATGAATTAATTTATGGTTTTTCTGCTGCTAAAGTTAATCACTGATAAAAAACTGGCCATTATCGTTTTGGCGCTGATTGGCATTGCTTTAGTCTCCGGAGTTTTCGCCGCCTCCTCGGCGCAATATCTAATACAGCTGACAGTCAGCGGCAGGACTGTCGCCCAAGTCCAATGGGCGATTCCGGAAGCGCGCGTCGGCGCTTCCAGCACTAATTGGAGTACGACCTATTACCTCACCGTCCGCGATGCCGGCAATTACAACAACATCTTGTATGTATCTCCGGGCCTAAGCACCACTACCGAAGCGGGAGACAACCTTAATCCGGAAACTTTTCCTAACGTCGCCTCCGGGACTTATGATGTTTATATCAAGACCGATCAGCATCTAAGCCGGAAGCTGAATGATGTGGCTTTAGCCGGATTCACGACCAATACTTTGAATTTTACCCAAACCGATAACTCTCCCTCTTTCGGGCCGGCGCGCCTGCTGGCGGGAGACATTAATTTGTCGGGCGTTTCCACCTCCACCTTGGGCGATGATGTGGTTAACTCCGTTGATTTGGGAGTGATGATCGGCGATCTTGACTTGGATGATCCGACTACTAAATCATTCCGCAGCAATCTCAACCGCGATACGGTAATAAACTCGGTTGATTTGAGCGTGATGATTGATAATTTGGATAAGGAGGGAGGCCGGTAATTTATTGAATTAAGAATTATGAATTAAGAAAACTCTATAGATGCAAAAAGTTCCGAGTAAACTCGGAACTTTTTTATGGAAATAATTACTCTTAATTCTTAATTTATAATTCTTAATTACTTAATCAGCCACCAGCCGTCGGTACCGTCAAAGCCGAAGTAATAGTCGGCCGTGGCGCCGTTGGCGGCTACCTTTAGCCGCAGCACCTTATTGAATGTCAGGCCGTAGGCCTTGGCTTCATAATTATCCAGCAATGATGTTTCCAGCAGATTGATCTGCTGATCATCAATATTAGCCGGAGTAAAAATCGACTTGGCGGAATTATGATATTTGTCGGTGGTCGTTTTTTCTTTTATTTGCGGAGCCAGCAGATTATAAACCTCAAAATTTTTGCCGCGGATTTCCAGATCAATCACTTTAGTCAGAGTGTTATAGAGATTGACATTAAAATAAATCGTCTTAGCCTGTTTGGCGCCGCTATCGCTGGGTATCAAAGCAAAAGCCCGCAACAGATTAGCCTGAGTGGCTTTAATGCCATCGGCCGTGACGTTGCTGAAAAGGAATTGCCCGCCGGCGTTGGTGCGGATGGAGGTATTGCCGGATACCAGATCAACATTGGCGGCGCCGCTTAGCGTCAGCGGATCAACTAGCCGGCCGGAAACCTCCATGATTTGGTTTTGTTGCTGTTGCTTGCCCCAATTCCAAGATTTATCGGCGCGGTAGCCGAAAGAGGCGGCCAAAGTTATTATCAGGATAATAGCAATAATAGCCAACAGCAAATAATTCAGCCAGCGCCCTTGTTTGGCGGACTTGGCGGAGCGGCGAGCCGGTTTTTTAGCCAGCCGCAGAGCATTAATAATCAAGATGATAATCATCACCGCCATGATGGCCAGCGAATAAAACAGAAAGGACGGAATAACATTAATTACCCGATCAACTATTTGCGGCTTGGAGCCGCTCGACTCCAAGAAACTCTGCGCCGGAGCCTGTATTACTTGTCCATTATCCAAAATATACATCATGACCTGCGCCTCGTTGCCTTGGTCGTCTTGGACCGTGACGATATGCGGGCCGGGAGCGACTTTTTTGTCAATAACCATATCCCAATTTCCTGATTGGTCGCTTCTTAGCTGAAAGACTGCCGGGGCGTCGCTAGTTGTCGTATTATTAGTGGCCATATTAATTTAGTAAATGATAAGTTTCAATTTGGACGAAGGATTGGCGGTTCCATTAATCATAATGCCACCGCCTATTCTTTTGATGTTTAATATTTTTAAGAGATCGAGTAGCGGTTTTTTGACCTTGGTTTGGCGGATCGGCGCCGAAGGTTTCGCGGGAGTTATTGGAGCGGCCGGTTTTTCCGGACAGACAGTCACTTCTTTTATCGGGCAAGTATTGCAATCGGTTTGAGCGAACTTTGTCACCATGGTAATTTCGTTGCCGCTGATTTCCGTGCCATTAATTTTGCTGACGGGACGCAGATAATAAACTACACCCGGCCGCAGACCGCTGATAACGACTGAATGGTAAGTGGAGCTGTCGTTCTTCTCAAGTGTAGAATTGGAATAATTATAATTTGGCGCCTTGCCGTAATCTTTAGGCGAATTAGCGCCATAGACCACTCGGCCGGTTCCTGGCTGGCTGGAATACCAAGTCATCAGGATGGAAGTCTCATCTATTTGCAGGGCAGTCACATTGGAAGGATTAATGGTCAGAACCGTGCTGCCGCCGCCGCCATTGCAAGAGCCGCCGCCGGAACCGCCGCCGCTGCCGACGCATTTATTCAATCCGGAGTTCCAGGTGGTATTGCTGCCGCAATAGGCGCTGCCGGCAGTGGTGCTGACGCCGGTACATTTTCCTAAGCCGGCATCCCAAACAGTATCGGTGCCGCAGTAGGTTTGGCCGTTGGCGCAAGTGGCGCCATGGACTACCGGCACGTAAACGACACGCTCCATGATATTGGGGGTCGGCGACGCCAAATCCTGGGTGTAAATAATTACCGGCACCGCTTCGCCGGTAGCAAAATCATTTTGCGGATCGATAACAAAATGATAATTGCCGGGACTGCCGGTACGCGCCGTGGTATCGCCGGAATAGTTCCCGCCGTTAAAATTCAAACTGGAGGCGAAAGTGATGCGCGTGCCATTGGTAGTGACGGCGCCGGCCCCGCCGGAATTGGTATAATAGACGCCATTGACATAAATAATGGTATGCGCCAGATCGACGGCGCCATTGGAGCCGTCATCTTTGATGTTGAAAGTGATATTGTCATGCTTATTGATTCCTTCATCATCAGTCGGCACTTTATTATCGACATAAGGCGCGCCGGAATCGGTGATGCTGAAAGTGTAGATGTCAGTATTCATGATATTGCCGACAAGATCGGCGCAGTCATGCGCGTTGACGGTGACGGTTTCGTTTTGGGCAAAATCAGCCGCCGGATTAATAGTAAAGCGGTAGCCATAATCAATCGCTGTTACAATTACCGTGCCGGAACCTTGCTGATAGGTAGTTGACGCTGTGCTGGGTGAAGAAACGGTAAAGCGGCAGGAAGTGGAACTGACTCCGGTGCCGGAAATATTTCCGGGATAATATTTCTTGTCAATTACATCAATGCTGATGTTGGTAGACGGCGGATTAACGGTGGAGGCGCGCGCCGGTGCGACCGCATCCAGCCGCGGTTTGACAGTATCGGGCTCAGTGGTAAAAGTGAAAGTTTTGAGCGTCGAGGTATTGGGGCCATTGGGATCGCCGAGCTGATCTTGGGCTGCCGAAGCGTAATCAAGAAAGCCATAAATATCAACGGTATAAGCGGTGTTGTAATTCCAATTCCTTTGATCGCCGGGAATTCCGGAGGGACTACTGGGATTGACGGTGGTGTTATAGAGATAACAACCATATTTGAATGAGTTTGGGTCGCAGGAAAACGAAACAGCGGAAGCAGGATAACTGACGCTATTGATCGTGATGATTCCCGCGCCGGCGCCCATGGTAGTATTTACTCCGGTGCCATAGCCGCTGTTATCGCCGTCGCCATTCTTGCTGTCGCGCAGATCAAAAGTATAATTGCCATCAACCGCTACGCCTGACGCGCCGTTTCCCGGGTTCGGGTTGGTGGTAAACGGACTGACTGTATCGGCCCAGGCATTTACCATGAAGTCTTCTTTGCTATCCAAAATGTCGGTACCTAAATAGGAGATATTGCTTTCAGTCGTAGCGCCGATAGTGCCGACATTAATTGAGAGCATTGCCGCTGATCCGGTGCCGTAGCTGGCCGCAGTCGGACGCAGTACGGTAAATTGCATCGTGCCGAAAGTGCCGACGCCGGAGGAATAGCCGCTGACGCGGAAGCCGGTTGATTTGATGCGGCCGCCGGAAATTATCTGATTGGACCAGGTAGGAAAGTAGGTGCCGGTTGTGAGCGACCCGGCCGTGAAAGTGCTGGTACTGTAATCAACCCAAATATTAGCAGAGTTGGTGTGCTGGGAAGCAATTTGGATTTCCGTAGTGAAGGCCTGGCCGACATAAAAATAATTATAATCATTAGGATTGCCAGTACCGCCGTCTCCCGTTCGGTCGCCGCCGGTTTCCAGTCCCACTGGCAGCAGTAATTGGAAATAATTATTGCCGCTGGGCGAGCCGGCAAAAACAACCGCGGCTATGCCGACGATGACAAATAATGACAAAACAAAAAGGATTTTGGCGACAAGCCTCATATGTAAATATTTTAGCTATTTGTTGATTATATTATAACACAAACAATTTACAGTTAACAATTAACTTTTGACGATTAACGATTAACATTTAACAAATTAAACAAAATGTAAAATTATTTGTTTGAATTGAATTGAATTGTTAACTGTCAATTGTTAAAGGTTAACTGCTAATGGTCATATATTGACTTTATCGCCCTACTGTGCTAACGTCCTCTAATAATTATAAAAATATTTTATTTAAATTTAGGGGATATATTATGAATTTTCCGCATAGAAAACTTTATCTTTTCCTAGCTCCGCTGTTAATAATTGCGGCTTTTTTATCGCTTTTTATCCCTGCAAACTCTGTTTTTGCCGAAAAAAACCAACAAAAGATAACCCAGATCAATAGTTTGCCGTTAAACCATGAAGTGGCACTTTATCGTTTGCTAAAAAACAGCAAAATTAAATCAGCTAAGGACTTCGATGGTGACGGAATTATTGATTATTTTGACAATAAAAATGAAAATAAAATCGAAAAAATATTTAAAATTAGAGCAATTAAGCCATTTAGTGATGAATTTGATTTGAAGGTGGCAATACCCGAAAACCGGCTGGCTTATTATAAACAATTAGATCGGCCGGAGATAAAGAAAGCCGATAACTTTCCCTATTTGGCCACCAGTTATGACCCTGTTTTGACAGAAATAATCGGGGATTTGGGCGATTTATATCTGCAAAATTACGAAAATGGCAATAAATTTTATCTTTTGCATACTATTTTAGAGGTTGGACGCGATATTCGCTATGAAAGCGATAAAAAGATAAACTCCCGCGGCGAATACTGGAAGTTTCCGGTGGAGACGCTCGCCGATGGCAGCGGCGATTGCGAGGATATGGTTTTGCTTTTAGCAGGGCTGCTTAAAAATGCCGGTTTTGATGTAATTTTAGTTGATTTTAGGACTCATATCGGACTAGGATTAGCGCTTGATAGCGCACTATTGAAAAGTACCTATGGCGATAATGTGCCCTTGGATTATTACGAGTACGAGGGAATCAGATATTATTATTTGGAGACAACTAATTTAGATAATTACCATCTTGGAGAAGTTCCCCAGGGATATAAGAAAATTAAACCAACGCTTTATGAGGTCAAATAAGGTATTTTTATTTAAATTTAGAATTTTATTTTGGCCGGCATTTTTAATATTTTTACTAATATTTTGCTTTTGGCCAAGAATTGAACCCGCGTATAGTGAGCGGATAAACCAGCGGTTGCCGGATAACGGTGATTATGCTCTTCAAGTTTGGCAAGACAAAGAATTGAGGTTATTGCTACCGCCGCCAAAGGACAGTGAGTCAACAATAGTAATTAACAAATAAAACCATCCGCTTCGGCGGATGGTTTTTAGTTTTGGGGGCAGTTTGGCCTGAAAGTGGTTGCAATAATATTTTTTTATCCACAGTACCATTTGGGAATCATGGCTGTTTTCTGTTATAATTAAATCAGTTAATAACTGGTAGATGACAGTTTATTAACCGTATAAGCAAAACGTTTTTAATTTAAAATTACCTAAAACAAAGATTTTAATTTTTTAAGAGTAATAAATGAAATTTGGAAGGCGACAAAAAACTATTTTTAAAATTCTGGGAGCACTGGGATTTCTGGTGTTAACTTTGTCTTTTATTTTGACTCCGAATGTTTTTGCCGAGAACAGGCAGATTAATTATCAGGGCAAGATTGATGATTCCTCCGGTAATCCTATCACTAACGGCAGTTATAATTTTACTTTTTCCTTCTGGAATTCGCCGACCAGCACTAACATCGCTAACAAGCTCTGGGAGGAGGTTTGGTCTTCCACCTCAACTGCCGGACAAGTGCCGGTGTCTAAAGGATTATTCTCAGTTTATCTCGGCTCAGCTGTTGCCATACCGCCCTCAATTTTTAGCAGTACCACGCTTTATTTGCAGATCACTTTTGATTCTGACGGCAATGGCACTTTTGATCAGGTTTTTTCACCCCGAAAGAAAGTGACGGCATCGCCTTACTCTTTAAATTCCGAGGCCTTAAACGGTTATAGCGCGACTACCAGCGCGGTCGCCAATTACATACCTGTTTTTGACGGCCATGCCGGATTGACTCTTGGCGGAATTACCACGACCGGCAGTATTATTTCACAGGGCAATTTAACAGTATTAGGATCATCGACTCTGGGCACTCTCAATGTCACGAATTTAGTCGTCAATAATAATATTAATTTGGGAGTAATCAGTACCGGTACCTGGCAAGCGGCTATCATCGCGCCGGCTTATGGCGGTACGGGAAAAAATAGTTCTCTCTGGACCGGCTTCGCTTATGTCAGCGGTGGCGTTTGGAATGTGACCAGCAGTTTGGCCGGTTTGGAAACGGATCCGATTTTTGCGGCATCAGTAGCGGCCGGTATCACGGGCATTAATACTTCAAATTGGAATACTGCTTATTCTAATCGCATTGTCTCTGCTTCTTCGCCCTTATCTTTTTCCGGCAATGTTTTGTCAATTACTCAAGCCGGCTCCACTACTGATGGTTATCTTTCTTCCGCTGATTGGATTCTTTTTCATAATTACAGTACGTCATCCTACATCGAGACCGATCCTATTTGGAATGCAGTTTCTTCATCTTATTTAACAGTCTCAAGTGCCTCCTCCACTTACCTCACTACCTCTTCCGCCGTCGCCACCTACTTGACCAACGCTTCCGCTACTGCTACCTATCTCACCATCGCCAACGCTTCCGGCACTTACCTCACCACTTCTTCCAATCTGACCGTGGCCAACTTTTTATCGCCTAACGTTTCCCAATGGACTAACAACGCTAACTACATTACCAATGCCTCAGAGACCGATCCTATCTGGATGGCGGCTTCCACTTCTTATCTGACTGTCTTGGATGCTTCCAACACTTATCTGACGCTCCTTAACGCTTCCAACACCTATCTCACCATCGCCAACGCTTCCGGCACTTACCTCACCACTTCTTCCAATCTGACCGTGGCCAACTTCGCCTCGCCTAACGTTTCCCAATGGACTAATGATGCCAGCTATGTCACTTCTACCGGTCTGGCCAATTGGTCCGGTTCGGTAAATATCACCACCTTGGGAGTAATCAGCAGCGGCACTTGGCAAGGCAATATTGTTGCGCCGGCTTATGGTGGCACCGGCCTGTCAGCAACTCCTAGTAATGGTCAACTTTTAATCGGCAATGGCAGTGGCTTTACTCCAGGCACTTTAACCGGCACTAATGGCGTTTATGTTAGTAACACCAGTGGTTCCATTACTCTTGGCACTAGCCTGAATCTCGTTTCTGAATATACTAACTTATCAGGAGATGACTTTCTCCCAATTTACACCTCTTCCAGTTCAGTTTTAAAAAAAATTTCTTATAGCAATTTACTCGCCGGGCTTAACGCTTTGAAATTTATAAGCACCTGGAATGCCGCTTCCAATACTCCCTTTTTGGTTAATGCCGATTGTGTCACTAGCACCGTCTCTAGCACTATAGGAGATTTTTATATCGTCAGCTTTGCCGGCACAACGACCCTAAACGGAAGAACCGATTGGAAAGTCGGCGATTGGCTGATATGCGGCGATCAAGGATGGAGAAAAGTCCAGGATACCAACGCTGTTTTTTCTGTCTTTGGCCGTACCGGCTCAATTATTGCCAATTATGGCGATTATAATGCTTCACAAATCACTACTACTCCCTCCGGAAATATCTCTGCTACTGATGTCCAGGCGGCAATTGACGAACTTGATACTGAAAAGCAAGCTAATATTGCTACTGGTACTATTAACGATTGGAACACTGCCTATGGCTGGGGCAACCATGCCACCTTCGGCTATCTGACGACAACCTCAGCTGCCGCTACCTATCTCACCACTTCCACGGGACTGACAGTCTCTAACTTCGCCTCGCCTAACGTTTCCCAATGGACTAACAACGCTAACTACATTACCAATGCCTCAGAGACCGATCCTATCTGGATGGCGGCTTCCACTTCTTATCTGACTGTC
>CAIOLF010000008.1 GCA_903859075.1 Candidatus Buchananbacteria bacterium | reverse complement strand
CCGCCATGGCGGGGTTTTTATAGTGTTTTAATTCTTTATTTCCCACTTCTGTTCAAAAGGATTCTTTGTTGCCTCCAGATTTATCGGGGTGCCGACGGTCTTATCGCCGAGCGCCTGCGCGACCCGGGCCAGATCGTCGCCTCTAAGATCTTCTTCCAGTATTTGCTGCTTCAGCCGAGAGACGTTTTGGGCGTGTCCTACGGAAAGATAAGCGTTGAAATAAAGAAAAACCGCCAGGGCGATCAGAAACGCCAGCATGACCAGGCTGATGCCGGGATAGAGATATTTAATTATCAGAACACGGAACATCTTTCCCGATAGTTCACGGTCGCGGCCAGCAAATTCAACGACGTTGGTATTTTTAAATAATTCCATAATTATTTTTCAAGATAAATATAATTTTGCCCCTCTATTTCCAAGGCGACTGCCCCGGCATTTTGCGGCTTAATGGTCAGCCGGCTGATATTTAAATAGTAGCTGAGTGACTCGACGCCGGAGATAAATTTCAAGATATTAAGATAGCTGCCGGAGGCGGAGATTTTCAGCGGTAGCCGCTGCAGATTATTACTGGCCGGCTTGGGATTCAAATCGGGAGTTACCAGCACGTTAATGCCTGATTTTTGCGCCAATCCTTCCAATTGAGTGATCAGTTCCAATTCTTTAGCCGCGCCGACAAAGGCGGTGGTCAGCTGGCCAGCTTGCTTTTGCGCATCAGCCAGCTCGGCTCGGGCCTGTTCAATACTGAAGCCGGAAGATTTTTTCTCTGAGAGCTTTTGATCTTGCTGCCGGATTTTTTCTCCGATTGTAGAAATCGAGGCGATAGCCGGCATGATTACCAAGGCGATCATCACGGCCGTGACGATAAGCAAAAAGGAGAGGTGGAAGTAGAATTTTTTGGCGATAATCATAAGGAAGCCGCTTTATTTAAATCAAGGGATGCCTTGATGCTGAAATTGTTGTTTTCTTTGCCGATAAGGGCCTCTAGCGGCAGATCGACTTTTTTGAACCAGCCGGAATTTTCCAGCAGCTTTTGATAGCTAATCAGGTCGTTTCTGGTTTTGGCCAGGCCCGTTATTTCAATCATTCCCTCCTGTTTATAAAGGTTGATCTCCGCGAAAGATATTTCAGCGGGCGTGAGCTTGGCTAGCTCCACTAACAGGGGAGACCAGCGATAATATTCATTTTGGATATTGGAGACGGCGTCAATTTGGCTGTTTATTTTTTTGATGCTTAGCGCCAGGTCGCGGACATTGTTTATTTCCCTGGCGTTTTGGGAAAGGATGCCGCTCAAACGCAGCTCCAGATAATATTTTGATCCTAGAAGTAGTCCGGAAAAAACGGCCGTAAAAATAAAAATCACCGCCACTGACCGGCAGACCGCGGCAAAAACTTTTTGCTTTTCCAGGTTCTTTTTTTGTCCCGGGGAAATTAGATTAATGGTTATCATAAGTAATTTTTTAGATTAAGGCCGCGCAGAGCCAGTCCCAGAGCGCTGATAAATGATTGGATTTTGGGCGAGCGCAGTTCGGCAAAGGGACAGTCGATATTTTTCAGAGGGTTGCTGGCCGTGACGCTTAACGCCGTTTTTTCTTTTAAGACATCGGCAATGCCTAAGAAATTGGCGCCGCCGCCGCAGAGGACTAGTTTTTCGATTTTATTGGCGTTGGCAAAATTAGCGCGGTAAAAAATAACGGCTTTATTTATTCGTTCGGCCAGATCATCCAGGGTCGGGCCCATAATTTCCAGCAGCGCGCCGTGGCATTTAGTGCGGTCCAGGCCGCAGACAACCTTGGCCTTTTCGGATTTTTCTTTATCCAGATCCAATGATTCGGCGATCAGCTCCGTGATCATATCGCCGGAAATCGGCAAAGAAATGGTAAATTTTATCATGCCCTCATCATAGAGGAATAGCCCGGTGCGGCTGGCACCCATGTCAATGATGATTTGCGGCTCCTGCTCGCCATTATGTTCAATGAGCAGGCGGGCGATAGAGGCCGCTTCAATTTCCAGGGCAATCGGAGTCAGTCCCGCTTTAGTCAGAATATTAAAATAGGAGTCAACGATATATTTGGGTGAGGCGCCCACCAGCACTGATTGTTCGGTAGCTGTTTTTTTTACCGGCTGCCAATCAAAATAAATATCATCGATGTCTAAGGGCATTAATTGGGGAATAAGCTCGGCGATTTTTTGTTTGAGCGGAATATTGCCGGCCGGCAGATTGATTGTTTTTAGGAAGGTTTTATCTTCCGGCAGGACGGCTACCACTTGGCGGCTCAAGCGCTCTGGACCTTTTTTTGTCCGAGTAAGCTCGTTTAGTTTTTCCAAAAATATTTTAGTCTCTTTGATCTCTCCGTCAACAACGCAGCCGGGCGGCAGTGCTACTTGGCTATAGGCGCGCAACGACACCTTTTTTCCGAGATTGCCAAGCTGAGCCAGCCGCAGGCCGCCGTCCGATATATCCAGACCAAACGCTTTATTCTGATGATTAATTAATGACATTAACTAATTTATTATTCTTAATTCGTAATTCTTAATTTTTAATTAATTCTAGTATTCTTCCTCCCAATGCTGCACGGTGACGACCGGAGAGAATTGCGCGCCGCCCAGGACCGTGCTGACTTTGCTGGGATTATAATTGACTGTGGTATTGGAAGTGCCTTTAAAGTCGGCGAGCAAAGCGATAATACCGCCGGTGACGTTGAGATTGCAGGCGGAATTGGCAAAACTTAAGGTGTTATTGGAATAAAGCAAGCCGGTCATAGTGATGTTGGCGGCCGCGTTGATATTAATATTATTTTTGGCCAACAGTCCCGAGGGCGAGGTGCTTGCTGGCTGGTTGATGGTCAGATTAATCGCGCCGTTGATGGTGATATTGCCGTCGGAAACCAACGCGCCGTTGATGGTGATGATTTTTGCTCCAGTAATAGTGATATCGCCGGTGACGTAATGAATGCCGGTAAGATTGATAATGCTGTTGTTAAGCACGGTATTGGTGAATTCCGTCGGGGTATAGACGTGAGCTGCCCGGGCTTTGAGCGAGTTAGGATCACTGGCGTTGTCAAAAGAAACTGAGGGCATTTCCACCCGCTCGACCGGAGGATTGCTATGGCTATCCCTGGTGCTGGAAGCATGGACATTGCCGGCAGTCAGATTATTATTGCCGACGGCCGTGATATCGCCGGAAACGTTCAGATTGGTGCTGGCATTGGTCTGAATGTTGCCATTGGAATGCACGCCGCCATTATTGATAGTAATATTGTTGGCTGACTGGGTTTTGATTGAGCCATCAGAAAAGATGCCAATGGCATTTAATGGCCCGCCGCCGCCGGTCGCTTTAAAAACCACGGCTTTAATGACGCGTTTTGCTGTTTTATTCCCGCTGACATAAGTGCCGGTCACAGTAATGTTGCCATGGGCTTTGGCAGTGTTGTTGACGACTATCGTATAGGAGCTGTTCGGGTAAAGAGCGTCGGTCTTGGTGTAGGCCTGATTCCAAGTCGGGTTGGTCTCAAAAGCCGTTTTCCAGGCAGGATCATTTTTAATTTTGTTAATGGCATCGGCGACGCCGCTCTCGGCCAAGTAATAGGCTTTGACGGAATCGCCCTGGGTAGAGGAAATCTTGTTTTCCGTTATGGTGAAGCTGCTGACGTAAAAAGCTAGCACGCCAATGACCGCTACCGCGAGAACGGCGGCGATTAGGGCAAAGCCGTTCTGGAGCCGTCTTTTTTTGGCGGCAGGGTCAGGGCGGACGGGGGCGGATTTTTTGGGGGTTATCTTTTTGGTCATATTGATTTTTTTTAATTAATTATGATTTGTCAGGGACGTCAGAGATTCCGGCCGTAGATGGAGGTATTTAAAATGACGCCATCCTTATTTTTATGCAGATTAAGATTGATATAGACCGGTTTTTCATTTCCCCAGAATTCAATATCGGAGACATATTCGCCGATCAGGCGATCTTCCAGAATTGACATTTGCGGCGGGCCGTGAGGCGGCGCGGGATCGACGGCATTCCAAGGCACATAAGCCGTCGGAGCGGAAGGAAAATAATAGACTAGCAGTTGGCGATTGAGATTGGCGCCGCTAAGGTAATAGCGGATATAGGTAATCCGAGAAATATCATGGCCGTCCTGAAACATGATTTCATTAGGCGTTAATCCCGGATTGGAATTGTCGGCCGGCAGCGTGGTAATAATTTCCGGCGTCTGGCGCAGTTCGCGAGCCAGTCGATCAAGAATTACTCGGCCGTTCTGGCCGATCTCGGCCTTGCTGTCGGCTTTGACATAGGCGCGCTGGGCGACAAAATAAGACGAGGAAATCATCAAGACTACCAGCAGGGAAACAGCGACAGCGATAACGACTTCAATGAGAGTAAATCCGGATTTAGTTTTTATTTCATTTTTAAACATTATTATGGTATTGTCTAAAAGCTATAAGCTAACAGCTAATTACTATTTCTGACTTATTAGTATTTTTACGTTAGTATTTTTTTCGGTTTTGGTAACGGCGTTGCGCCAGTAAATGGTAGTGCTGATGCGTTTGAGTCCGGTCGGGCTGGCGCTGTAATTAAGACTGCCATCGACATAATCCACCACGGTCTGCCGTTCATAATAATAAAAAGGGTTAGTTGAAGAAACAGCCAAACGGTGACGGGCTTCGACAGTGCCGACGGAGATATTTTCAAATCCTTGGCTGAAAATTTCCTCAATTTTGCTTTGCGCCAGGTCGGCGGCAATAGTGGTCTGCTCGGCGGCCTTATCTACTTTTACCGACAGGGGAAAAATCTGAGCGGCGGCCACGATGCCTATAAGCAGGATGGTGATGGCAATAGCCGTCTCAATCAAGGTGATTCCTTTTTTATTGATTGCTGATTTTGACATAACCGGAGGGTTTTATTTCAATAGTGGAGTACTGGCCTTTGCGATTGGCTAGGATGATCGTGCCCGGCTGGGCGGCGGCGCCGGTAGCGGTGAATTTCGCGGTGTTGGCGGTCAAGCCGGTGATGGAAGAAAAAGTAATGCCGCTGGGCAGTATCTTTTTCCGCATCAAAGCGTTGGTACTGCTGTTTCTGACTTCATAGGAGCTGGCGACGGTGTCAAATAATACGTTATAGGCAATCTGCTCGGTGACCGCCAGCTGCTGGCCGTAGCGCATGTCAGTAGCCAGATCCCGGGCGGTTGAATTGAGCGTGATATTGGGCCGCATATTTTGATAGACGGGAAAGCTGATTGCCGCGACGATGGCAATAATGCCGACGACGGTGAGCATTTCAATGAGAGTGAAACCTTTTTTGAAGATTGCTGCCATAATAGATATAAGATACTAATATATGAATGGTACGGATGAAACTAATGGATACGAATAATAATATAGCGTATTAGAAATAATTCGTATATATTCGTATCATTAGTATCCATTAGTATATTTGTATCTTTAATTAAAAGTAATCCGCCAAGGAATAAATCGGCATCAGCACGCCGATGGCGATGCCGGCGACGCCCAAGCCGATCAAGATGATTAAGAGCGGCTCAATAATAATCGGCAAGTTGCTCATGGTTTGGGAGACTTCCTCATCATAAAATTCAGACAGGCTGGACATGACTTCATCTAGCGCGCCGGAATCTTCGCCGACCATGACCATCTGCGACATAATCGGCGGAAAAATCGCCGGATAATCGCGCAAGACGACGTTGAGTTTTTGGCCTTTTTTTACTTTTTCCGCCGACTCTTCCAGGGCTTGGCGGTATAAGGTATTGTTGACGACGCGGGAAGTAATTTTTAAGGTATCGACAATGGCGATATCGGTGCGGATCATGGCGGATAAGCTCTGAGCGACGCGGGCCAGACTTATCTGCTTGACGATGCCGGAGACGATCGGTATTTTTAGGATCAGTCGATCCCACCAGTATTTGCCTTTGGGAGTGCGCAGTATCCTGATGAACAGCAGGACAATTATTAATAGTCCGACGATAAAGAACGGGCCGTATTGCCGGGAGTTGGTGCCGACCCAAATCAGAATTCTGGTGGTAAGCGGCAAGTTGGCGTTCAGGTCTTTAAAAATGCTGACAATATTAGGCAGAATAAACATTATGGCAAAAGTTCCGATGCATACCATGGCGACTAAAATAATCGCCGGATAAGCCATGGCATTGCGGATCTTGGTCACTAGCAGGTGGTCTTTTTTGGTTTGGATATAGAGTTCATGGAGGACGTTTTCCAGCCGGCCGGACAGTTCGCCGGCGTTGATCATATTGATAAACATCTCTCCGAAATCCTGATGATAGGGAAGCAAGCTTTCGTGCAAGGTCTTGCCTTCTTTTATTTTTCCATAGACATCGGCTAGGATGATTTTCAGCTTTTTATTCTTAGTCTGTTCGGAAAGCACTTGCAGCCCGTCGGCCAGAGGAATGCCGGCCTTGACCATTACCGACAAATTCTGCAAAAAGAAAATTTTGGCGGTTGCCGGAACGCGCTTTAAATCGAACATTATTTTTTGCCATTTGGTCATATGAATTAGCTTATAGCTGTTAGCTTATAGCTTTTAAAATTTCAAATTTGTTTATAATTATTATTCCCTAAAAGCCAAAAGCTGAAAGCTAGTTTATTCCTTTGCCACCCTCAATATTTCCTCAATCGTCGTCACGCCATTCTTGGCCTTTAGGAAAGCATCCTGAAACATCGTCATCATGCCGCTTTCCAGAGCGGCCCTTTCCAGATCGCCGCGGTCGGCTTTGGCCAGGATCAATTTAGAGAGCTTCTCGTCGTTTTCCAGCACTTCATAGATGCCGACGCGTCCTTTGTAGCCGGTTTGGCCGCATTGGGAACAGCCCTTGCCGCGGTAGAAAAGTACGTTTTTCAGGGTTTGCGTCGGACCGAGTTGGCCTTGTTCTATTAAGATTTTTTCCAATCGGGGAATATCGAAACTTTTTTCCATTTCACTTATCATTTTCTGATCCGGGTTGTAGCTCTCTAAGCAGTTGCGACAGACCTTGCGAACGAGCCGCTGAGCGATGATCAGATTTAGAGTGGAGGCGATAAGGAAAGTCGGAATATTCATATCGATCAAGCGGGGGATGGCGGTCACGGCATCGTTGGTATGCAAGGTGGAGAGTACTAAATGGCCGGTCATGGCGGCATTAATGGCGATATCGGCTGTTTCCAGATCGCGGATTTCTCCGACCATGATGATGTTGGGGTCTTGGCGCAGAAAGGCGCGTAGTCCGGTGGCAAAAGTAAAGCCGATTTTGGGCTGCACTTGGGATTGGTTGACTCCCGGCATGCGATATTCTATCGGATCTTCAATCGTGGAGATATTGACCTCCGGCTTATTCAGGATATTGATCATGGTGTAAAGGGTGGTTGTCTTGCCCGATCCTGTCGGGCCGGTGACCAGAATCATGCCGTGTGGCCTGGTCATGGCTCGCTGGACTATCTCGAGCGGCTTCGGCTGGAAGCCGAGATTTTCCAAGGTCAGCTGTTTGGCCTGATCCGGCAATAAGCGCATAACCGCTTTTTCGCCGTCAAAAGTGGGAATCAGCGAAATGCGGCAGGAAACTTGGTAATCTTTGCTTTTGATTTTAAAACGGCCATCCTGGGGCAGACGATGCTCGTCTAATTTCAGATTGGATAATATTTTGAGGCGGGCAATGATGCCGTCATGAGTGGATTTGGGCAGGGTCATGACTTTTTTGAGGATACCATCAACGCGGAAGCGGATGGTAACATCCTGTTCTCCGGACTCAATATGGATATCGGATGCCTTTTCGGCAATAGCGTAATCCAAAAAAGTATCAACGATTTTGACGATCGGCAGATCATGAGCCAGGTCTTTGAGCGACTCTACGCCGCTGGCGCCTTTTTGGGCCATCTCCACATTAATATCCTCGAATTCAGCGGTAATTGACTTGTGATATTGTTTGAGAACGTCTCCCAAGCCATCAGGGGTAGTGAGGTGCAATTTTAGATCGAGCTGGGTTTTTTTGGCCAGGAAATCAAAGAATTCCAGGTCGGAGGGATCCAGCGTGGCTATTTTCAACTCAGTGCCGGCGCTGTCAAAAGCCACTGTTTGATGGGTTTTGGCGGCTGTTTTGGGGATTAACAGCAGGATATCTTGGCGAATGGATTTATTTTTGAGGTCATAAAATGGCAAGCGATAGTAAGCGGCGGCCGATTCATAGAGCAGTTGCGGAGTGATCATCTTTTGATCAATAATAAAATCTTCCAGAGATTTGCCGCTCGTGGCGGCCTTAGTCGCTAGACTTTTTAGCTGTTTTTCGTCTAAAATTTTGTTTGTTTTAAGGATTTCTATTAAATCCTTTTGGTTGAGCATGGGAACTTAGGAAAGGTTGATAATTTAAGTTTATTATAACATAAAATCGGATAGAAAACAAAATGTAAAACAAAAAAACCGCCCCGACTAGGGTCGGAGCGATTTTTAGTTTTTTTAGTTGCTAACCTGATAAGTTTTTAGTATTCTTTTAGCTTTTCTGATAGTGTCGTTTTCGGCGATGATTTCTTCATAAACCATGGTCGTTTCTTTGGCAATATCATTCCAGTCATAGCATTTAGCGGCGCGGGCCTTAGCTTCGGCTGCTTTTTGTTTCATGAATCTAGGGTGCTTGCAAGCGAAGGATAATTGCTGGGCCAGATCGCCGACGCTTTTATTTTTGAATTCCATGCCGCAATCAGTGATGGCTTCGCGGTTTTCCGTGATATCGCTTACCAGCGCCGGCACGCCGTAGGCCATGGATTCCAGCAAAGCGATGGACATGCCTTCCGATTCAGACGGCTGAGCGAATAAATAGGCATTTTTGAACAGTGCATTGAGATCATTACCTGACTTCTCGCCGGTAAAGACGATGTTCTTATTGCCTTTGGCTGATTCGTGGAGCTCGCTGACATAATCATCGGTCTGGGAGCTGCCGCCGACGATAACCAATTTTTTACCGGTATGTAATTTGTTATAAGCCTTAATCAAAGTATGAACGCCTTTATGGCGAACCAAGCGGCAGACACTGATAATATAGTTGCCCGTAGTTAGTCCATAGTGAGCCAGAATTTTCTCGGCATTTTTTACTGGTTTGGTCTTGACGCCGTTGGGAATATAGATGACATCCTGATTGAATTTGATTTGGCAATACTGCTTCAGCGCGCGGGAAACGGAAATAGTGCGATGCGGGAAGCGGCAGGCAGCCCATTCGCCCAAGAACAAAGCAACCTTGGCGAAGTACCCCCATTTCTGATGGTTGCGGTCGATGCAGTGGAAGGTGGCGATCACTCTGGTGCGCGGCGAGAAAATTCTCGGGATCCAGGAAAGCAGGGAAGGGCCGACGCCGTGGTAATGAATAATATCGTAATTTTGGGTCAAAGCATGAATAGTGGATACAAAAGTATGAGTAATGGCATCAAGATGCTTGGTATTAATAGACGGCAAGTTGATAATCTTTATGCCATGATATTTGTAGGACTTTTTGGTTTTTTTGGTGTAATGCGGGCGGCTATAAACGGTAATATCAAGACCAGCCTCAGCCAAACGGGCGCTGAGCTCTTCTACGTGTTTTTCAATTCCGCCTTGCTGGGTAGGGATGCCCTTTTGCCCAATGAAGGCGATTCTGATTTTGTTGGTCATAATATTAGTTTTTTAGCCATTTTTTGGCCCTTATTTAACTGGCTATCTTAGCATAATATAGAAATACTGTCAAGAGTTAAATTAGCTTTCAGCTTTTAATTAACATTCTTGTTTAAATTCAGGCAATATAATTATTAAATGGCTAAATGGTTTGATGGTTAAATAGTGGAAATTAGTATATTGGCAGGTTAGGTAATCTTACTAATTGGTGGCTAAAAGTCAATGGTTTCTTGACAAAAGAAAAAGGACAGTCGCGATCGATATCGTTACTGTCCTTTAATAAATGTCATAGGCACATCCTCCTTTTGGGTTGCCTTACTCTAAAGTTCGGGTTGCGGCGGACGGTTCGCTAGGGTGCGAACCGTCCGCCGTGATGTCTGGGTGGTGTCAGACGCTCTCGCCGTTGAATATCTGGCACTTATAGAACGTCTTTGCACTATCGGCTGACACAATCAGTCTCGGCTCCGTCTCCATCGGAATAGGCAACCAGGTCGCGCGTTCGTCGGTGGATTTGAGCCACTGATAGCCGAGATCTCCCGGATTGCCCGTCGGCCTGGCGGCGACCTGCAGAATGACGTGTTCGCCGACCGTGCTGGCGTATTTGTTGGCCTTGGTGGCGATGGCTGTCCCTCCGGCCGCGACGATTTCAAGCTGGGCGCGCATGGAGGTCACTTCCTCACCTGACACCGACCGCGATACGCAGTAGTAGTAACCTGCGTTGGCGGCTTGTACGTTGCTCAGTATCAGGATGGGGCTGTTGGCGCCGGCGATGATGGTGCCGGTTCCGGTCGGCGTGCTGGCCTTATACCACTGGTACTCGGCGAGCAATCCATGGCTTGTTTCGAATATAAAACGGGCCTGTTCGCCGGCGAAAGCGTCCACGCCTTCCGGTTCGTTTGTTGCTTGGAAAATCGGCAACGCATTTCCGGAAGACAACGGAGCGGGGAAGTCCAATAAGGGATATGGCCTCATGGTTTGTTGGACGCCATTGAAAATGTCGTCCATGTTCCCGGCGATCAGGTTGTAAGTCTGCGTGCCGACACTGAACGACCACGAGAAATTGGCATTTCCCAGATCCGCGATATCCACGTCCACGGGAGTTCCTGCCGGAGCTCCGCACGGCGTGACACTTGTGCCATCCAGGATAAGTAGCAGGTCGTCGTTTAGATCGACGTCCCACTCTTTGGAAAAGCACAATGCCGGCCCGTATACGGTTAACTTCAGCGTGCCGACCGTCGTCGCCAAAGCCCCGAAGAGCTGGCTTGGTGGCTGGCCGTTAAGGTTGGGACGGATGAGCATTCTATTGCGGCCGCTATCCGTGGCTGACGCGTACCACATCTCGGTGTACGGCCTGCCATTGACGGTGAGCGCAACACTGTTACTTACCACCGTTTCGTCATCGTCGGAAATGGTGACTTGGTAGGTCGCTTCGTCCGACTCTTTTGCCGCGGTGATGGCCAGCACGCTGGTCGTGGCATCGGTGATGGGATCATCGTTGCGGGACCATTGATACGTTGCCGTACCACTAATGCCGGTTACGGTGACGCTCAGGGAAGTGTTTTGGCCGCTTTGCACAACCGTGTCAACCGGTTGGATTGTTATGGCCAACGATTCGCCTTCACCTTCGCCTTCACCTTCACCTTCACCTTCACCTTCACCTTCACCCTCGCCTTCACCCTCGCCCTCGCCTTCGCCCTCGCCTTCGCCCTCACCCTCGCCTTCACCTTCTCCTTCACCCTCACCGCCGGGTTTGACGGTAATGGAGGTGACGTTGGAGGTGGCCGATCCGCAGCCATTGCTGACTATGCAGAGAACGGCGTCACTGACCAGGACGTTGTTGATGGTCAAGGTAGTGGTGGTAGCGCCAGCGACATTGCTGCCGTTGTGACGCCACTGATAGGTGAGCGGGGCGGTACCGGTTGCGACTGCCGTGAACGTGGCCGATTGGCCGGGATCCACGCTGACGCTGACCGGTTGGGTCGTAAACGTCGGGGAGATACATTCTCCTTCGCCTTCACCCTCTCCTTCGCCTTCGCCTTCACCTCCCGTTTGCACAGTCAGTGTTGCAACTTCGGACAGAGCCGACTGCGGCGGAGTGCCGCTGTCGGTGACTAGGACCCTGAGGGTCCCGGCGTCCGCAATGACGGCACTGGCGATGCCGAGGCTCGTATCCGTGGCGCCTAGCACATCTGTGCCATTATGGGCCCACTGGTACGAGTAGGGTGGTGTACCGCCGGAGACAGCGACCGAAAATGTGTGGGATTCACCCACCGTCAAGGTCGTGCCAGCCGGCTGGCCAGTGATGGCCAGCGGCGGCGGCGTTGCCGTCCGCACCCAGACCATTACCGCGTCGGACTCAATCGGCTCGCCGACCTTATTATCGGCCGTTGCCTTGAACTGGCCGCTGTCTTTCGGTTTGGCGGAAAGCACCTTGTAAGAGGTGCTGCCGTTACCCGTTGCGACGACTTTTCCGTCCTTGACGATGGATACCGTGGGGACGGGGTCGCCGGTCGCGGTTGCTTTCTGCTCGTACGACCCGCCGATGTTGACTGTGGTCGGGTGGGGCATAGGCGTCGTAAACGCTGGCGGCGTGCCGGTTGGTTGCGGTTTCGGGCAGCCTGTGAAGGCTACGACCGCGATGGTGAGAATTACTGCGAGGTGTTTCATTGTGTTCTCCTTGTGCCTCCCTGTTCCAGGGGGCTTGCCGTGATTCCCGCCCCCGGAGGGGCACTCTGTTCAATAAAACCAGCACTGGAACAACAGTGTTCCAGTATCCTTTAACTTCTATATTTACTGCCTGATAAATCAAGCAGGGATTTCAACGTACCAGTAAACAAAATCCGTCCGAAGACAAATTATTGTTTAACTGG
>CAIOLF010000007.1 GCA_903859075.1 Candidatus Buchananbacteria bacterium | reverse complement strand
TGGCTGCTGGTCTCCAGCAACGGCGCCCGTCTGGCCGCTACCATCGGCAACGCCGGCTATGTCGGCGGTTTTATGGGTTTTGGCATCTTTTTGTCGGTTTTTATGCTGTTTAAACGGCCCCAGTGGTGGCTAAAATGCCTCTACGGCGCGGTTATCGCGCTAGAGCTGTTTATCGCCATCCAGACCCAAACCCGCGGCGCTTACCTGGCGCTGGCCTTTGGGGCGGCAATACTAGCCATCTATTTGCTCTTCTTTTACTATCGCAATAAGTGGCTCAAGATTATCGGCGTAATTTTGATTATTTTGGGAATTGTCGGTACGGCCGGAATTTTTGTCTTCAAAGACTCATCACTGGTCCAGAGCAGCACCTTTTTGCGGCGCATAACAACCATTTCCACCGCGGATGCCACAGCCAATAATCGTTTGGTAACCTGGGGCATTGCTATCCAAGGTTTCAAGCAGCGGCCAATCTTGGGTTATGGCCAAGAAAATTTTTATCAGGTTTTTGACCGATACTATACTACTAAAAACACTGAGCAATGGTTTGACCGGTCGCATGACATAATTTTTGACCGTCTCATCACCGGCGGCATCATCGGCCTTATTTCTTATCTGGCCTTGCTGTTTGTACCGTTTATTTTCTTGTGGAAATATTACTTCCGCAAGGAAAAAGAAGATCTAGGCAAGGGCGAGGGGAGAGCCAGCAAGTTTTTCAATCCGGTTATTTTTACCATTTTGATTTTGGCCTACTTCATACAGAATTTATTTATTTTTGAAGCGCTGGTCATTTATATCCCGTTATTCATGTGCTTGTCTTTTGCCGGCATGTACGGCCCGAAATTGGAAGGGAAATTTTTTGAAAATAATGGAGTTAAAATCGTCTTGGCGGTGCTGGGCGTAATTTTCTGCGTTTATGGGATTTTTGCTTTTAATCTTACGCCGCTGCGCGCCAATGAGGATTTGATTAAGACGCTGTCTTCCCAGAATATGACTTTGCCGGATAGGATCGCTTCTTTTGAAGATATCATCAGCCGGGGTACGCTGGGCACGCAGGAATACCGCCGCCAGTATTATAATTTTTATGAGAATGTGATGCGCCAGGCGCTACAGAGCGGCAGCAATCCCCAGGAATTGATGAATAATCAGCTGGTCAAAGGCTTGGTGGAAGATATGGGAAAACAAGTGGCTGACCAGGTGCGCGAAAATCCGCATAGCGTCACCAATTATCTGATGCTGATTAATTTTTATAACTTCAGTTATATTTTCAATCCCGGTTATTTGCCTCTGGCGGTTGACGCGTATGGTAAGGCCAAGGAATTGAGCCCCGGCCGGCCTGATGTCTACTTTGCCGGCGCGGTCAGCTATTATTATCTGGCCAATTATTATGATCTTGGCAAGCAGCCGGCACAGGCGCAGACGAATTACGGCTTGGCGCTGGATAATTTTTATCAGGGAGCTGATTTGAATGTCAATAAAGGATTGGGATTTGATTCGCTGATGGGATTTTTAATGTCGGTCAGAAGTAATCCGGAATTAGTCAAACATATCAAGCAGAACGGCATTGCCGGGCTGTCAGTTCAAGGACTGCTTGATAAGTTAGGCGCTTGGATAGAAGAAGGGGATCAATTAGCGCCGGACGAAAAGATCAAAGCGCAAAGGATCGGCAGTTTGTTGGAATTAAGGGCGACTTTGACGGCTACCAGTACCGCTCCGGCGGTCATTCCGGCGGTGAAGAAGAAATAATCTGCATCGGCCTGAATTGGCCGTAGAAAGCTTTATAAAGCAGCACAATGATGATAAAAGGCATATTGTTGATATGTTCTCTTGACACCTTTTGACACTTTTTGATATCATTTGAATAAAGTTACTGTTTATCTTTATATTATGCCGGAGATACTTCCCAATGAAGTTTACACCACGCAGGAGTCGCAAAAGCTTTTGAAAATCAGCCCTAGCACCATCAAAAGGCTGCTTAAGAAAGGATTGATCAGAGCCAATAAGATCGGCGGTCAATACCGTATCTTGGGACATGAATTGCTCAGGCTGTTGTCGCCGGAAATCGATCAGAAGGCGACCGACACTTATCAGAAAGTCAAAAAGAAAGTAATTGAAAAAACTAAAAATTGGTAATTGGCAATTTTATGCCGGAAAATGAATATGATCATTTGGAGGAAATAGAGGGAAATGATTATCAACCGACCAGTAACAAGAAAGTTTTTGTCAGCGGCTGTTTTGATTTGCTCCATGCCGGGCATATCCAGTTTTTCAAGACGGCAGCCCAATATGGCGATCTGCACGTTTCCATCGGTAATGACGAGAATTTGAAGTATCTAAAAAATAAGACGCCGGTTTACGGCCAGGAAGAGCGACTGTTTATGATCAAGTCACTGTCCTGCGTCAAGGACGCCTTCATTGCCAAGGGCATGGGCGTTTTGGATTTCTTGGATGAGATTGAGACGTTGAAACCGGACTATTTTGTCGTTAATGAAGATGGCCATAGCGAACAGAAGCAGAAGGTTATTGAGGATTTGGGAATTGACTATATCGTCTTGAAGCGCGAACCGGCCGAAAGTCTGCCAGCTCGTTCCTCTACCGCTTTGAGGCGTTTTTTACAGGAAAGCCATTCGGATTCGGCGAACGGATCAGGAAGTACAAGCCGCATACCTTATCGTATTGATATCTGTGGCGGCTGGCTGGATCAGCCTTTTGTTTCCAAACATTGCAGCGGCTCGGTGATTACTTTTCCTATTTATGGCTTGCCTTATGAGTTCAGGGATAAACTTTTCAATTTCAAAGATACGGTGGAATTCAGCCATCGCAGCGGCATGGCCAGCAGCACCCGCAAGGATGCGATAGAATTATGGGGCAATAATATCGGCTATGGCGAACCGCAAAAGCTGGCCAAGATTCTTTTCCGCTACAATAATCCGCCCGGATCAGAGCATGTTTCCGGCGCCCAGGACACCATCGGCATCGTCATTCCCGGAATCACCAAGTCGTTTTATGTCGGAGAGTATTGGCCGCAACAAATGGATACTATCAACGATGGCGAGGTGGTCGAGTTTGTCGAAAAGCATATTTGTTTACTGCCTTTGCAGCCGCGGATTTACGGCTATAATCCACTCACCGAGGACAACATCACGGTTGAAGGAGCCGCTGAGTTGGCTCGGGCGGCGCGCGCAACCTGGCAGGCCATCAAGAACCGCGATTTGGAATCCTTGGGGCGCGGCGTAACCGATGGATTCAAGGCGCAAATAACGATGTTTCCGCGGATGGCCGATGAATACGTCCTTGAATTCATTAGTGAAATGGTACAGAAGAACAGAGACAATATAGCCGGCTACAAATTGTCAGGTGCCGGCGGCGGTGGTTATCTGATTTGCGTGGTACGCGAGCTGATGCCTAATTCGATTGTGATAAAAATTCCTCGGAAAATAGAAAATTAAGTCAGGCCAATTCTTTTAGGTCAATGAATAAGATATTTATGGTTGATGGCGTGTTTTTACGAATAAATAAATTTGTGCCCAAAAGATGGAGATGGGTCCTAGAACACGGTGGTTTTAGAAGATATTTTGCCAATACGGGTTGGATGCTTTTTGGACAATTATTTTCTTTGGTTATTTCTTTTTTTGTTGGCGCTTGGCTTGCTCGTTATTTGGGCCCAGAAAATTACGGGATGATAAGCTACGCCGTTGCTTTTGTCGGGATTTTTACTTTTGTAGCTTATTTAGGAATACATAGTATTTTATTGCGCGATTTAGTCGCTCATCCGGAAAAAAGAAATGAGTTATTAGGCACTAGCTTTTGGCTTTTATTTTTTGGCGGAATAACAGCTTTTAGTTTGGTAATAATTTTCTCTTTTTTATTTGAGACTTCTGTTTTTGTTCGAAGTTTGATAATTTTATATGCTTCGACTTTTGTATGGTCAGCTTTTGGTGTTATCAATGTCTATTTTCAATCAATGATTGAGGCGAAAAAGAATGTTCGTGCCGCAATTATTTCCGGTTTCGTTGCTTCGGTTTTAAAAGTTATATTAATAGTAACTGGCCAGGGTATTGTTTGGCTGATGTTAATTCTTATTATAGAATCTTTACTGCTTACAATTTTATATATTATAAGTTATTTAAAAAGTGGTTATAAATTTAGTGCCTGGCACTTTGATTTTAAATTAGCAAAAGAAATGCTTTCCGGAGCTTGGCTGTTGGCAATTGCTGCCGCCGCTACTTATATTTTTATGCGAGTAGATCAAGTGATGGTCAGAATTTTTTTGGGAGAAAGGGCTGTTGGTTTATATGCCGCAGCTTTGAAAGTGGTGGAAATCTGGTATTTTATTCCCGGTATAATTTGCAGTTCTCTGTTGCCGGCCATTATCAATGCTAAAAAAGTTGATGAAAAGAAATATAAAAATAGATTAAAAAAACTTTATTTATTACTTGGCGGGTTGGCTGTTTTGATAGCCATTCCCATTTCTATTTTAGCTCCATGGATAATAAAAGTATTGTTTGGGATCGCGTATATAGAGTCTGTAAAAATTTTGCAAATATATATTTGGTCGGGAATAGGATTTTTCTTGAATCTCGGTTTTTATCAATATTTCTTAGCAGAAAATCGTTTAAAATCAATTTTTTATTTATATTTTATTTTGA
>CAIOLF010000006.1 GCA_903859075.1 Candidatus Buchananbacteria bacterium | reverse complement strand
GGCGGCCAGGCGGTCAGCGATGCCAAGGATATTATCTTTTCCGCCCTTATAGGCCTGACACTGGCATTTCTCTCTTATACTATTTTGAATCTGGTAAATCCCAACTTACTAAAACTCGGCCTGCCAAAGATGGGAGCGATACAGTATGATAAAAATTTTGATCTGGCAACAATCAATCCTGAGGGCGAGACTCGCGCCAACTCCGGGGGCAATTACGGACCGCCCAATACTAACTTTACCGGCGACTTCAATAAAACCCTGGATAGCATGGCGACTGACGCTGAAAATAATGACGTAAATGTGCCAACTCCGACTAACGGCGTCAGGCCAAATGATAATGGCAGTTTGCATCAAACCGGCCGAGCCGCAGATTACCCCAATAATGATCCAGAATTCAACAATTATATGGAGGGGCTAATCGCCAAGGGAGAAAAAGCGCCATACAGCTACGAAGACAAGTATCCGGTTTATTATGTTACTTTCCCTGACGGCACGCCTGGAAGAGTCATAAAAGAATCCAATTGCTGGCATGTTGATAACGGCCGTAAAGGAGAAAGCTATAACGGCAGAACACTATGAAAATTAATACTATCTTTACCTGCACCAACTGCGGCGCCCAATATGCCAAATGGCAAGGGCGCTGTTTGGACTGCGGCAAATGGGGCACGCTAGTGGAAGAAACGGCGGAGATAAAAAAAGAAGAAAGGAATGTTTCCGCCGATAAACCAATAAACTTGGCGACCTTGGCTCAAGCCAAGCAGTCGCGGCTAATATCAGGCATTGATGAATTTGATCGGGTGCTGGGCGGCGGGCTGGTCGTCGGATCATTTATTCTCCTCGGCGGCGATCCGGGCGTGGGCAAATCAACGCTAGCGCTGGAAATCTGCAAAAAAATCAAAAACGTCCTCTATGTCTCCGGCGAAGAATCGGCGATACAAATAAAAATCCGCGCCGAGCGGCTAGCCCTAGATATGGATGAATTGAAATTTTTGCCTCAGACTAATATTGAAAAAATAATCGCCACCGGCAAAGAGCTGCGGCCGCAGCTGCTCATTATTGATTCCATCCAGACAATCAGCACCGCCGACTCTCCTGCCGCGCCCGGCTCAGTCGCGCAAATCACCGCCTGCGCCGCCAAGCTGTTGGAATTTTGCAAACAGAATAATATTTCCACCATCATTATCGGCCACGTCACTAAAGACGGCTTCGTCGCCGGCCCCAAGACGCTGGAGCATCTGGTGGACGTGGTACTCTACTTGGAAAATGACAACCAAAATTATTTAAAAATTCTGCGCGGCGTAAAAAACCGCTTCGGCTCCATCGGCGAAATCGGCGTCTTTGAAATGGCCGCCGCCGGACTGAAAGAAATCAAGGATCCGGCCCAGATATTCTTGGAAAGCGATAATAAGAATAGCGCCGGGGCCGTCACGGCGATAATCATGGAGGGCAGCCGGCCGTTTTTCGTGGAAGTGCAATCTCTTTGCAATAAAACATTCTTTGGCTATCCCCAGCGCAAAGCCTCCGGCTACGATCTCAATCGCCTGCAGATGCTTGCCGCCGTACTCGCCAAACATGGAAAAATAAACCTGGCCAACCAGGATATTTACCTTAATATCGCCGGCGGCCTGAAAATCAAAGAGACCGGAGCCGACTTGGCGGTCTGTCTGGCGATAATTTCCGCCTTAAACGAAAAACCTCTGCCAAACAAATGCCTGGCTATCGGCGAAGTGGGATTGTCCGGCGAGGTCAGAAGCGTGCCTCAGCTGGAACGACGGATCAAGGAAGCGCGGAAGATGGATTATGGCAATATTTTTATTCCGGCAACAAAAAATCCGCCGGCCGGCGGAAATATTAAGGCAATAAAAAATATCAGCGAAGCGGCGGGATTAATAAAATAAATTCCCCTCTTTTTTATTCTCCATGCTCCACAAAATCACTTAATTCCATTCTCTCTTTCAACTGCGGATAATCAGCCAAATCATACTTTTCCAAGAATTCACTAGCGGCGTCACGAGCCGCTTTTATTAATCGCGCGTCATTAATATCAGCCAGCTTAAATTCCATAAAGCCGGACTGCTGCCTGCCCCAAAACGATCCGGCGCCGCGGGCTTCCAGATCTCTTTGCGCCAAAGCGAAACCGTCATTGCAGGTCTCCATGAATTTCAGGCGGGAGAGCGACTCATCGCTTGGGGAGTCGCTGAACAAAAAACAATACGATTGATGCTGTCCCCGGCCGACGCGCCCGCGGAATTGATGCAGCTGCGCCAGCCCGAAACGCTCCGCCCCCTCAATCATCATCACGCTGGCGTTTGCCACGTCCACGCCGACCTCCACCACGGAGGTGGAGACCAGGATTTTGATTTCATTTTTCAAAAATCCGGCCATCACCGCTTCTTTCTCCTCGCTCTTCAGGCGGCCATGCAGCAGGCCGACCGCCAGGTGCGGAAAAACCTCTTTATCCAACTTTTCAAATTCCTCCTTCACTGATCGCACGCCCAATTTATCCGAGGGATCAATCAGCGGGCAAATGACAAACACCTGCCGGCCGGCGCTAATCTGCTTATTGATGAAATCATAAGCCAATTGACGCTTATCCGGCTCCACCGCTTTCGTGATTATCGGCTGACGGCCTTTAGGCATTTCTTTGATAATGGACAAATCAAGATCGGCATACATCGCCAAAGCCAGCGATCGCGGAATCGGCGTGGCCGTGAGCGATAAAAAATGCGGCGACAAGGCCTCTTGGCCGTCCGCCTCGTCAATGGCTTTTTGCCGCAAGGCGGCTCGTTGCTCCACTCCGAAACGATGCTGTTCGTCCACTACGGCGAGCGCCAGATTTTTGAATTTCACGCCCTCTTGGATCAAGGCATGCGTACCGATAATAATATCCATCCCCCCTTTTTGGCAGGCGCTCAGGAATTGCTTTTTGCTAATTTCCTCTCCCTCAAACAGATGATAGCTTCTGGTCAGCAATCCGACTTTGATGCCATAACGATTGAGATTATCGTAAAAACTGCGAAAATGCTGGCTGGCCAGAATCTCCGTCGGCGCCATCAAGGCGGCCTGAGCGCCGTTTAATACCGTATTATACATGGCCAGCATGGCCACCAGAGTCTTGCCTGAGCCGACGTCGCCGTCCAGCAGCCGATTCATCGGCCGCGGACGGCGCAAATCCTTGATAATCTCCCAGGCGGATTTTTTCTGATCCAAGGTTAAGTCAAACGGCAAATCATTGACGAATTCCTTAATTTTATCTTCAAAAAACTCCAGGGCTCCGGCTTTTTTCCCCGCCAATTGTTTTTTACGCGACTGCTGGATTATCTGCGGCAAAAATAATTCCTCAAAAGCCAAGCGGCGGCGCGCTTCGTTGATTTCCTGCTGATTTTTTGGAAAATGGATTTTGCCGATCGCTTCAGGTAAATCCAGCAAATCATATTTCCTTACCAGCTCAATCGGTAAATATTCCCTAATGCTCCCCATCAGCGACACGCTATTTTTAATCAAAAATCTGATCTGTTTCTGAGTCAACCCCTCGGTCAGAGGATAGATGGGAATAATAGCGCCGCCGCTCCCTGATGCCTTCAGCGCCGATTCGCAATTGGGAGAGTTGAAATAAACATTAAACATATCGCCGGCAGTTTTGCCCGAAACCAAATATTCCTGTCCGATTCGCAAACTCTTACTGATCCAGGGCTGATTGAACCAGACGATTTTTATTCTGCCGGTGCCGTCCGTCAGCAGCCCTTCCGTTACCAGTTTGCGCTTGAATTTGCTGCGCTTGTTGGCGAGCATCTCCAGCCGTCCGCGCGCCGTCACCGTCATGCCCGGTTCTATTTTCGCGATATCCTCAACCCGGCTGAAATCGTCATAACGAAATGGGTAATAAAAAATGAGATCCTTAACGGTCTCAATTCCCAAACGCCTCAACCGACTGGCCAGGGCCTTGCCTATTTTATTCAACTCGCTTATTTTTGAGTTGAGAGATAAACTCATAATGATTAAATGTTTGAATGGTTAAATGGTTAAATTATTATCACTTTCAACCATCCAACCATTAAGCCATTTAACCATTTTAATTGTGTGCCCGGCGGGATTTGAACCTGCGATCTCCAGCTCCGCAAGCTGACGCTTTATCCAGCTAAGCTACGGGCACAAAAAAACCAACAATTCAGAGACGAAGCCAACGGCGCAAACGCGAGGACAGCGGCTCGGCTTCACGTTCCAAATCCTCTTTGAGATAGCCCAGCAAAAATTCTCTTATCGCCACCGCGTTCTGGCCGTCCAGCGGCACCACCAACCGTCCTTTGAGCGGATTGCGGAATTCAAAATATAAATTCTTGACGCCGCGTTCCTGATAAACTACGAAAAAATGGGTAACCTCTTTGAAATAATGGAAAGTCCGGCCGGTTTTGATGCCGTCAGGCGTGATGGCAAAATCAATGATTTCCGGATTCCGATTGTCATACAACAGCGTTACCAGATAAAACAGCACCAAAAAAATCGCGAACAAAAAATTACGAGTAGCAATACACCACCAAACGAAAAGTCCCAAAATAATAAGAGAGATTACATACCACCAGACGTTTTTATGATAGCGGACAAAATCCTGATGCCGCCAAGAGAAGGCCGCCTCAATCATCTGCGGCTGATTGGTTTGTTGATTGTCAACTTCCATATGGATATTAATTAAGAATTAATAATTCGGAGAGAGTGGGATTTGAACCCACGATACGCCCAAAAGACGTATAACAGGTTAGCAACCTGCCGCTTTCAGCCACTCAGCCATCTCTCCATGTTTATTTGAAAATAGTTCATATATTCCCATTATTTCCCATAAAATCCTGACATTATGATACTTTAACGTGCAAGTGCCTTTATAATCGTCCCTTTTCCTCTTATTGCCGGCCTTGGTAATGGTTGGGTTATAAAAATTATTTTTAGAAACGCCAGTCAATTTCGACCAAAAACAAACTAATTCATTTTTATTCTGATTATCGTGAAACTGCAAATGTATCTTTATTTTCTGAATATCGATATTATAGCCTTTTTTAAATAATGTCAAAAAAGTTTTTATCAATCTAGCGTCACTATTCGTAAAAACGACGGAGCTACTCGACGGATATTTTGATCCCTCACACCAATAAAGCAGGGCTGCCAGCAGCTTAGCTGTCTCCTTATTAAACTTTAAATCTCCAATAACCTTAGAACTTACGCTTTTACATTTCAATTCATCCTGGCGATTGGCAAGGTGCCTCTTATTTTCCGATTTTATGCCATAAGTCCACCGATAAACCGTCGAGTCAGAGATGCCATATTTTTTGCTGAGCGCTTTTAAGGAGAGGCCTTCCACTCTGCCTTTCCGGACAAATTTAACGATTTTATTTGAATGGAATTCCATATACTTATATTATATGAAATTATTCAAATAATTACAACGGTTTTACAACCATTTTATTTTTATTAGACCAACTAAGCTTCAGCGAGCGAAGGCGGTGTACTCGGGTTAGGTACCACCACATACAAATATTATAAGGGTTTTTGACATTTTTGTAAATGGCCAATTTGAGGTACTCGAGTCGGGGTCAGATTTTTCCAAAAATGCACAAAATACACAGTTCTATCAAATTATTGGGACTACGTCGTATTTACATAATTTTTATCTAATTTTAATCAATATTATCCCCTCTCAAATATTTCTCCTGTGTCTTTTTAGATGACCAGCTTCCAGCATTATTCTGGGGCCATTTGGCGTCTCATATTTACCCAGGCAAAGATTGTCCTATCTATTTTTTTAGACAAAAATCTTTCTATCTTTTTATCAGAGTAGTAATGATATTTTTTAAAATTTTCACTTTTAAAATTACAAATCAAGTATGAAACTACACCTTTTAAAATCGCTAAAAATAAATACGCATAGCAAAAAAATAAATACTTGACAACAGGCCAGCGATGATCTATATTAAAAGTAACGAGGTATTTAATAAATAATTTAACAACCAAATGTACCCGCCAGGGTTAAAAAGATACAGCTAACGTAACTATCGTAACTGTTAAAATCTTGTTCAAAATAATATTTATTGTTTAAAAAGCTAAAAGACAGGGTCTCTAAGACCGCAAAATGTCCAACGGCTATTATTACGGAGTGTTTATAGAAATGTTTATAGAAATGTTTTTGATACTCGTATAATAGGTGTTCCCAATTTTGCGGTTTTTTTATTCCGCAATTTACTAATAATTTTTAAGTATATGGAATCTAACAGATCCATCTCTCCGATTAAATCGGATAATTTAGAAATAATTAACGTGCCCGGCATCCAAAAAGTGGCTGAATTTATTGAATTTGTCTACTGGTTCGCTACGCCTCGTCGGAATAGAAAAATTAGTACGCAGAAGGAATTTGCCGCCTTAATCAATATTGACGAAGACACTCTTACCGATTGGAAAAGGCGACCGGAATTTTGGTCTCTTTTAAAAACAGCCTTGAAAAAATGGTGCCAGGAACAGGTTCCTGAGGTAATGGACGGGTTGCATTATGCTGCTTGCAAAAAGGGCAATTCCGCGGCTGCCAAAGTCATCCTGCAGTTTGCCGGACTGCTTCCAGAAAACGGCAAGAAGGATAATACTAATAAATAACATTACAATTATATGGATACTAAATCCATCGTTGAAGATCTGAAAATTGTGCAAGTTCCAATTACTGAACTTCACTTGTCGGAATATAATCCCAGAAAACATTCCAAGGAGCAAGCTGAACAGCTTAAGGAGTCGATTAAGCGCTTCGGCCTAGTGGATCCCATAATCTGCAACCATGCTCCGGAACGACGCAATATCGTGATCGGTGGCCATTTCAGAGTCGAAATGGCCAGGGAAATGGGATTTGCCGTAATGCCTGTGGTTTACGTCAATATTTCCGATTTGGAGAAAGAAAAGGAATTGAATATCAGGTTAAACAAGAATACAGGCGAATTTGACCTGGAACTGCTCGCTCAGTTTGATGAGTCCTTCTTGGCTGATATTGGGTTTGATTCTAAAGATCTTGACGATATCTTCCCAGTCGAGGAAAATACCGAGATGTTCGATTTGAAACAAGAATTAAAAAAACTGGATATTGATGGCATTACGGTGCAGACTGGGGATATTTACGAATTAGAAGGTTCTAGATTATTATGCGGTGATTCTACAATTGAAGCGGATATCCTTAAGTTGATGGGAGGCGAGAAAGCCTCGCTCTGCCTTACGGATCCCCCTTACCTCTTAAATTATTTGAAAGGTAAAACCAAACAAAAAGATGGGATTACTGAGGGGTTTTGGAGCAAAGAAAAACCGAGTATATATCGGAACTGAAACTTTGCCCGAGAATTTCACTGAATTGTGGATGAATAATATCGCCAAGATCCAAAAGCCCGATTTTTCCATTATTATTTTTGAGAATCCCAAAAATCTTAGGACGATTTGGAATGAATTAGAAAAGCATTGGAGATACAGAAACACTATCACTTGGCATCTTCCTAACCGGGTACAGGGATTTTCTTCCAAATACAAGTTCTTTAATAAGACAGACATAGCTCTTGTAGGAACTGGAGGCGAAGTGGAATTAAATCTGGAGGATGAGGATGTCTTGTTGCAACAAGAGTATGAAAATGCTCTCTTTGCCACTTCGGGAAAACCATATTGGGAAGGTTATGAAGCCGGGAAAAAGATTTGCCCTACTGATTTTATTGACTTCAAAGCCGCAGATGAAAAGTCATCTGGTCAGGGAGTTATCTTTGGCACCAAACCCATTGAAATTCTCATTCCCTATATAAAGGTCTTAACTAAGAGGGATGACTTGATTGTAGAACCATATGGTGGAAGTGGCAGTACTCTGATCGCCGCCATCAAAATGAATCGTCGCTGCTATCTAATGGAAAAACAAGTTATTTATGCACAAATCATCCTCCGCAGATGGGAGATAGAAACGGGTAAGAAGCCAGTAAAAGTAAACTAGATGGGAGTTGCTGTATATGATCAAAAATTCTACGAAAAAGAAGCTGATTGTTGAGCTTGAGAAAACGGGTAATATTTTTGTCGCCTGTGCCAGGGTTGGAATTAGCCGTTCTACCTATTATGAGTGGACAAGGGAGCATGGTGAATTTAAGGTAAAAGCGGAAGAAGCTCTGAACGCAGGTCGGGAAAGCAATTGCGATGTCGCCGAACATTGTTTGATGGTCAAGGTGAAACAAAAAGATGTTGGAGCCATCAAGTATCTGCTTAGTCATGACTCGCCAAGATTTAAGGGCAAGGAAACCAGTAATGTGGTTATCGTTCATAAGAAAGAAATGCCTTTACCTATTGGAGATGCTTTCGCTCCAGATATTGATAAAGTAAGTATTAAACAAGTTATTGGAGAAGTACGAGACTATGTAAATGAACTCCGTATGAATGGGGAAATCCCAAAAAAGCTAAATGGCATGCCCATACCAGACGATGAGATGCTTTTATATTACGGGTATATTAGGGATTGGCAGGAAATGCAAGAAGAAAAGGAAGATGAAGAACCCATGCCTGATGAATAGTTATTCCAAATGAGTGCTGGCTTTAATAACCCGCAATATTTCTTCGTAATTTCTCAAAAATTCCTGCGGTTCGATTTTATAGGTATTTTCCAATAACTCGTCAGCGGTCGGATTAATCCTTGATTTGGATATTTCGTTATAAAAAGCATCAAAATACTTATTGAATATTTCCTTATCAGTATGATTTTTCAACCAGCCGAACTTAATTAAAAATGTGCCGTCGGAGTAAATAGAAAACGGGGAAATAGTCGGGCTAAGTTTTTTTGATAATCGGAGAAAATGAGCCATTGGCATTGCCAGTTCCCCACTTTATTTTGTCAGTATTCGCCCTGAGATATTCATAAAGGTTCATTACCTTTTCCGCTTCTGATCCCAACCTTTCTTTTGTCTGGATAATGAAACCCTGTTCATCCCAGATTCTTCTGCTATTGCTATTAGGACTGCCGGGAATATTTTTCTTCACTTCTACACCGAACAGCTTGGGAATCATAATCTCATACTGCTCATATTTATAATACTCCATTTGGACGGCATAGATATCAAACTGGCTATTTTGATTGATGTAAATAATCAAGTCTTTTAACCTGTCCTCAATGGAATCCATGAGAATAACGAATTTGATATTGCCTTGGGAAAAGTTACTCTTGATACTTTCAAGCATGTTAGCTATGCCTTCATCGTCAAGATTGAAAAATTCTTTGGCTTTTTCTTCCAAACTGACTTTGAATTTCTGATTTACCGCATTATTGATTTTAACTATGAATTCGTTGTAATCACTATGTCGCCAGAGAGAGGCACCATAATCTAACGCTTGGGCTACGACCGTTCTTTTATCAGGATTTTTGTAAAGTTTGGTTTCCACCACATAAATATCGCCATCTTTATCTATGGCTAGAGCGTCAATAGGACCGGATTCAGTTTGGAATTCTCTGGCTACTACAAAAAGCTTTTTGTCTTCATCTATTTCATAGACAGGAATGGATTCTGGATTTTCATGGATATAGTTTTGAAGATATCCTTCTCTATCAAAATTAGACTTGTCTATCTTCAAAGCTTTCTTTCCATTTTGGGAAATAATTATGGACATATATTTGATATAAAATGCCTCATGGTTAATGAGGCATGGAGACGGCGATAATAACGATAACAATGATGATAATTACAATCACCATAATTATGCCACACCCAAGATTCATGCCTTGTAGGAATAACCCTTCCTTGGATTTATTTTGTTTCTTATCTTCTAACTTCCTGACTTTAGCATCCACGGTCGCTCCACAATGTTTGCATTTAATGGCTTCTGCTTTTATTTCCTCGGCGCAAAATGGGCATTTCTTGGTGGCCTCTTGAACGACTTCTTTGTTTTGATCTGTCTCCATATTGTTATTTATAATAATAAAACCAACTAATTGAGTAGCTGGCTTGAGAGAGTTTGCGGAATCACAAAACCCCACGCCAGCTAGGCCTTACGGCCACACGCCCGTTTCCAGGCATGACTCATGACAAGTTGCTGATCGTGGGGATCAGTATTGTCATGAGTTTAGGATCCATGCCCGCCAAATGGCGAGTTTAGGATTCACGCTTACGCGCTAATTGTGCTTTTATTGTACTATTTATGTTCGACTTTGTCCACCATAATAGCTTAAATACGGCAATCCGCAAAGTCGAGTTATCGACAGGTTGTCTACTAAATTAATTTGGGTGTTTAATGGCAAGATTTAGCAACTGACTAGAATGCCAATCATAGTTGACAAATTACCGATTTTATACTACTTTAAAGGCATCGTTCGTTCACAACTAACCCAGGAGGTGACTTCATGGACAAAAAGAGTGTAAAAATGAGGGCTATTGCCCCCAACTACCCTCTTGAGAGCCATGAGGCGCCAAGAGGATCAATAGAGGCTTATACACTGACAAACAAATCTACTGAAAGGAAAGCTCAACAACCAGAAGGAGAAGTACCAATGGATTCAAGTCAAGCGTCTTGTCTGCTTCGTCATGGACTCTATCAATTTGGCAAAAGCGTCTTAAAGAGCGGTAGGGAGACCCCGTACTCGGTGCGTCTGCCGAAATCTCCCGCAAAGGACCTTTTCCGAGTCTTAGGTGAATCGGCATGGGGCCTTGACCAACTTATGCCACTTCAGGCAGTCCATTGTATTGGAATCGCAAACAGCGGAATTACTTTGGCCGAAGCCATCTATGGACATGGATTGGAAATGAGTAAGGATGCCGAGCTCTCAATCGTATACCCTCGCAAAGAAGAGCAAAATCTTGGTCGCGTCAGCAATGATGCTACGACTTCGGTTTTAATCGACAATGCAGTTACTACGGGCGAGACTGCTACGAAAGTCCTGCGCATGATAAGTCCATTCGGGCATCAACCCAAAGTCATTGTCCGTATCTTTGATCGTGAAGATGTTGACGAGGATGGCTTGAGCATTGCGGAATGTATCAAGACTGTAAACGGCCTAGATGTGATCTCCATCTTTCGACTGAGAGATGTGATACCTCATCTAAACCACTTGGAACGTCAAGCGGTGCTCACATACCAATCAACATACGGAACAACTTCATTCAAAGAATGGATGGGAGGACAACATGTTTTCTGAAACGGGTTTAGGATCATTCCTTCGCAGTATTTATTCCGGATCCTATCCCGAATTATTACAGAAGGAATCAGCTCTGGCTTTAGTGACTCTTCTTCTCGCAGACGAATCAATAACGCAAGACTCGCATACCAAAAACGAGCTGTGTAATGTACTCGCCGCGATTTATGGAGACGATGCAAACTGGAGGCACAGTGAGTCTCCGGTGAACATAGCCATTACTTCGGAGCT
>CAIOLF010000005.1 GCA_903859075.1 Candidatus Buchananbacteria bacterium | reverse complement strand
TTATTTATGATATCCCTGCCCTTTTTAATCCAAGCCGTTATATACTTATTCTCCTGGTTTCTGTTTATAAATAAAGTACCCTCTTTCCTAATATCAAACAATAATTTTTTATAGTACTTATCTTTGTCAAAAGGTATATTCCGAGCCGCTAAATCAAATTCTCCCACCAACTTGCCAAATCTAAAATAGATATCATTAATTTTCATGTCACTGACCATTTTACCGCTAAAATATTTATAATAATAGCCGATTTTATCACCAATCCTAAACGGCTTATTATTTAATGGGATAATGGCCAAATTAGTTTTTTTGGCAATAAATTGCAAGTTAAATATTTCTTTATTAATGGCGGCATATCTGTCAGCATCAAATAGCTTGAGCACAAAGCTGCCTAAATCTGATTTTAATTTATAAGTTGATTGGGAAGTTCCATAATTAAATAATTTAACGTCATAAACATTCATTCCATGAAGCGACATTTCTTTTCTTATCTTATCAAATAATCCTGATGCGTTACTTTTTTCCTGTATATTTTTTACTCTTTTCATTTTAATTTTCACTATTTTCTTCCTCCCGTTAATGTCAAACTGTCTTTATTTTTTTCGCTTTCTTCTTATCAGCCAGCGGGAGCGAGAAACAGAACTTGCTGCCGCGATTCTTACCCGGACTCTCCGCCCAGATGCGGCCGCCCATATTTTCTACCACTGTCCGGGCGAAGTACATGCCCAGCCCCGTGCCCTCGGTATGGACTTTCATCATATCCTTGCCGCGGACGAATTTATGGAACAGCCGAGGCAAATCTTCCGACAGGATGCCCAGGCCGGTATCTTGGCAGGAAAAGACCACGGAAGTCCCCTCCTCGTGCAAGCTGACGATAATCTCGCCCGCGGGAGTATATTTAACTGAATTATCAATGACATTGGAAATAACCTCGCTGATTTTCTTGGTATCGGCGACAACCTTCGGCACCTTCTCGTTTTCAAAAAACTGCAGTTTGAGTTTTTTGGCCTTGGCTTTTTGCTGGAAGTCGGCGACTATCGGCCGGACCACCTCCGCCAAATCCACTTCTTTCAAATCAAACTCCAGCCGTCCCGCTTCAATGCGGGAAATGTCCAACAAATTCTCAATCAGATTGAGCAGACGGTCATTAGCCAGAGCAACATTCTTCATCACCGCGACTATCTTTTTTGATACCTTGCCGTAACTGCCCTCAATGATCATGGAGGCATAGCCCTTGATAATGGTAACCGGGGTGCGCAGTTGGTGGGAGGCGATGGATAAGAATTCCGACTTGGCGTCGTCCAAACGCTGAAGCTCTTTATTGGCGGCTTTAAGGTCGGTTGTGACTTTTTGAAGTTCCTTATTCAACCGCTCCATTTCCTGCTGTCTATTCGCCTCTTTAATGATCAACTGGATAAGGATAATAGTGATTATAAAAGTAACAGCAAAAATAACGGCTCTAGCAAAAGTTGATTGATTAAAAAAATTAAAAATTTCCAAAAAAGAAGCAATTGATAAAAAAATAGCCAGAACCTCCGTCACAACCACTCTAATATTCATCAGATTAAACCTAAGTATGGCATAGGAAACAAGAAATATTGCGGCTAGAACGGCTGATGTTCCGTATTTTTGTAAAGAATAATCCTTTAAAACCAAAGGCACAATAATGTTTGTAACAGCTGTTACTGCAACCGGAAATACTATACCAATAATTAATAGAAATATTTGCTGCTTCTTTTTGTCCTTTGACTTAAGAAATTGCTTGAAAAGTATAAATAAACTAAGTAAAAGATAAAACAAAAAATGTATAACAAACCATAGATATAAAGGGCCATAAATAGTTATTCTCTCAGCGCCACGGACTATTTCAGTCCGGTCAACCAAGTCAGTTGCTAAAGTTATAAATGACAATATTATCGTTTCAAAAAGAAAAAGCCATGGGACATACTTATTTATCTTAAATGGTTTATCTAAAAATAAATATATGAAATACAGCAAGAAAAAAATAAAAAATATCGCCGTTACAAAATTTAATCTGCCCAAGATTAAAACATAATAACTATCGGTTATATTATAAAAGAAAAATAAAGTCGTTACCCATAACGCGGTCAAAATAACAAATACAAAAAAAGCGACATTCACCTTATTCTTTGTATTGTTGAATAAAACGAAAAAAGCAATCAGTAAATTCAACAATATAATTGCTATGTTTAAAATATCAATCAGCATTACTGTTATTTTAATCTAAAAAATTATTTTTTACCGATTTTTCCCAATGCTCTAAGTCCTCATTAAATAATGAGTTAATGCCTTTTTTAGATATGGCATTTTTTGCCAAAGTAAAATAAGGGGCCGCTACGAGAGCACAGCCGATATAATTCGGCGGAAGCAACACGTCCACAACATCAATAAAAATCTCCTCATAATTAATATTTTGATTTCTTCCAATCTCAATCACTGAATGAGCCAGGTTCTCAATTATTTGTGATTTTATCTCATCACATTCAGTATTCTCTTTTTTGTTCATCTTATAATAATCGCATCTTCTGTTAATAACTATTTGCCCGATATCTTCCATAAATAAGCAGGCCTCCCTTTCTCGGTTATGGGGTATTGCCAGAGCTAATGCGGCGTAAATATGATCCGGCCCCATTAATGAAATATGCTTTCCGGCGCAAGGAATGTGTCCGCCCGGCAAAAGAGGAAAACGTTTTTTTTGTACTGAGCCGAATAAACGATGCGTGGCTTCCCGTAAAGTTTGTGCTGAATAAACATTAACTTTTCTATCCTTATCCAAAGCGTAGCCCTTTTTATACAAGGGATGGGCATGGTAAAAGTCGGCGCCTCGCACTAAATCGTAACCCCATACCAATCCAGCCGGACCACAAAAAGAAGAAACCATGATCATATTGATTTGGCCGATATTGGTATGTGAGACCTCCGCCTTATCAAAAGAAATAATCTTATCTAATAATATAGAGCCCTGATGGCTCCATTTGCATTTAGTAACCCCGACATCAAGCATTACCGCAGTAATGTAATTATTGCCGCTGGCTCCGGGACTGCCAAAACCATCACAATACTCAGTATAAGGACTAAGAGCTCCGGCTAATACCTTTTTCCTTTTATTCATATCGTAAATATTTACTTAAATATGATATATTATACCACTTTTTGTTTAAAAAGAAAAAGCTTGGTGATGTAAACCAAGCTTAGGTCTGTTATTTGAGCAATGCACCCGCCTTCGACAGGATCACCGCATCCTCCATTAAGGATTTGTTTTGAATCATGGTCAAAAATGGCGTCAAATCTTCCAGATCCAAAAAAACCAAGCCATCTGGGGTCTCAAAGAAATCTTCATATCCGGAATGACGGCAGATCTTGTAGATCGGCGACTTCCTCGCTGTCCAGAAAAGAACTTTTTTTACGCCGGCCTCGTGCGCCTTTTCAAACCCCATCCTGGTCAAAAAGACCACTGGCCCCAATCCGCCTCTGGCGTCTTTGCGAACGCCCAGCTCATCAATGAACAACACTTCTTCATCAGCGTCAAATCGTGATTCCAATTCCCCTCTAACTAATTCCCCGGCAACATCATCGTTCTGATAGCGATTTTTCCCAATTCTCTGCGCTATCTTCGCCGGCGTATCAATTAGCCCCCAGCAAAACCCTACTACCTCCTCTCTCTTTTCAGGATTTTCCATCACCATGCAGAATGGCGACTTGTACTCCTGCTCATCAAGCTCCTGAAATATCCTGGCTTTTAATTCCTCATCGGGAAAAAACGGTTTGTACTCGCCTCCGCACTCGCAAGAAGTTGAGCTTTGACCTTGCTCTAGGGAAACCACTTTGCCGCACTTCTGACAAACAGCTCCTTCCCCCCAGATGTCGCCAGAGCCAAAAACCGCTTGGTAACAATCCAGGAGAGAATCCATCCTCGTCGGATTCTCTTTCAAATCGGCACCGCTGACTTCTTTGTAATTATCGGGCATAGGAACTGGCGCCTGGTCTGATGGCCAAACACGCAGTCCTTCTGCTAGATCTTTGAAGTACTGAAAGACCTTGTTTGGCATCTTACCGCCCTCCTGTTTGTTTTTCCTTTTTGGTTCAATTCCCGACCCTTCCTTAAAGGCCATATGTTTGATTAAATTAAAATAAAAATGCCCCCTAGTCAATACCATTATAGCAAAAATATCAAAATCAGGCCAAAATAAAAAGGTTGATGTATTTCAATCAACCTGTGCAATCTCGTAATGGTAAGTGGCGAGCCGGCAAATAGCGCTACTTGCTGTGCCCGAAGGCAATACAGCAAGAGACCATGTGCATGCTTGAATCACCCCAGAACGGCTCCATATCCTTGGCCGGACGGGCAATAAAAGCGTAATCCAGCCAGATATTGTGCCGCTTGCCGAGGGCGACGCCGGCGCCGCAAGCCAGTGATCCGTCGTAGCAGCCGAGACGAAGGGCGAACTCTTCGGTGAGCCACTGCTCGCCTCCGAAGAAAACTTTGCTCGCCTTCTCATCCGCCTTAGGCCGCTCATTGTCGGTGATGCCGCCCAGCCATTCAGCGCCAAACGTAGCGCCTTTCCATGGCTGGATGGTTATGCCGGCACGGACAAAGTCCGTACTGACGCTCTCGCGCGACTTGAAACCGAGAGTGTGGCTAATAATGCTCTGTTCGCCGTGATTGTACATCACGCCGAGATGGAGTTTCTTGATTGGGCTATAAAGCAGCCCGATAGTCGCGCCATAGCCGCTGCTCTGGCCATCGCCGATCTTGAATCCGCCGACCTTCGCTTCCGAGTACGATTCGGATAAGGGATTGACGGAAAAACCGACGAGCAACTTATCGCAGAGCTTGAGGCCGTAGGCGATCTCCAAGCTCTCGCCGGAGATGTTTATGGGATCAAACACACTCTTGCTCTTTCCACCATCAGAAAACACCTGATAGTAATTGAGTTTGAGCACGCCCGGTCCGATCTTCGTGCCCGCGGTCGTAACGCCGATATTGACGCTCGGCCCATCCTTGAACCGAACGCCATACCAGGCGCCGTAAAGCCCGGTACGGAAATCATACTCCGTGACTTCCGCCGCCAGAGCCGGATTATTTCCGGCCGACGTCGGCACCGACACATTCAAACCGCCCATACCGGCCAGATCACCACCAGCCGGCAAGGACTGCATGGTGCTGTTCATCGCCGATCCGAAGTCCGCTCCGGAAGCGACTAGTGGCAATAAAACACTTACTAATATTAATAATGTACTCGTTTTCATGGCTATTCCTCCTCTGGGTTTATTTGCCATTTTGACTCTCTATTATATACTAAAATTAAGGATTTGTCAAGAGTTTAGGGTAAATCGCTTGACTTTTAATTAATAAATATAAGGACTTTAAAAGTTCCCTCACCTCAGTATCAACATCGCCGATCAAATACAGATCAACCAAGGGGTTATCGCGCCTGCATCTGTCACCCACCATTATTAACCTAGCATCGGGTAATTCGGTTTTAACCAAGGTGTCGTTTATAACCCCATAATCCTGGTCGCCCACATGAATAACGGTGGGATTGTCCAGTTTCTTTTCACTGAGCCAAATTTTGATGCCATGGCCTTTACTGGATAAATCGGTATGCTTTTCAAACCGAGCAAAAGCTATCTTACCTTTATATTCTTCATTGAAAAAAGCTTTTCTTTTGACTGTATAATTGTCTAATTTATTCATTGACGCTTTCAATATATCAGCAAGATAAATAATGCCATTTTCCCTTCTGTTGATTAATTCGTCAAATAGCTCCTTGTACTTGGGCAAGATTGGGAATTCAATCCTAAACACAAAATCGATTTTTTTATTAAAAACGCTTAAAGCCACTATTGGAGGCAACTTTTCGCCAAACCAAGACCTGGGATTTTGAGAAAAGAATAAATCTTTTAACTCTAAACCATTATTATCATTATATATTATCAGCCGGCCATCTTTATGGGTAAAATCAACAAACGGCAAATCTCCATTTTTAATTCCCTCAAACAGCAATTCTATGATTGGCCGCTCTATCTCGCTGTTAGCATCAAAAATATATCTGTTATCTATCTTAATTAAGCTCCCAGAGCCCAAAATGGCATCAGAAAAATTCATGTTTTCTTTCATAAATGATTCAAAGCCGATAATATCTCTCCCGGTATTGGGGATCAAATAGAATCCCCGCTCTTGTTTTAACAGCTTTACTATTTCGAGAGTTTCTTCAGGAATATAGTTATCGCCTTTATCGCGGTTAACCAAAGTATTGTCCAAATCCATACTGAGGACAATATCTTTTCCCT
>CAIOLF010000004.1 GCA_903859075.1 Candidatus Buchananbacteria bacterium | reverse complement strand
TCATCGCCCGGCTGATTTACAAATGGCGGAAAAAAGAGCTCAGCCGTTCGCAGTTCATCCTCTGGCTGATTATTTGGCTGGCGGCAGTCGTTATTATCTGGCTGCCGGATCTGACCGCTTATTTGGCGGCTAAAGTCGGCGTCGGCCGCGGTGTTGATTTGGTAGTGTACGGCGCGATCATCGTGGCTTATTACTGGCTTTTCCGCACGCTGCTGCGGCTTGAAAAAATTGAAAAAGACATCACCCGGTTGGTGCAGGGAATAGCGGAGCGTGATGATAAAAAAGATAATGGAACACGATAAAACAATCGCTATTATTATTCTCTCTTATAACGGCAGAAAATACTTGCCGGACTGTTTGTCGAGCCTAAGCGAGACCGATTATCCCAAAAAGTTGCTAAAGATTTTAATTATTGATAATGGCTCCGGCGATGATTCAGTGGACTACATCAAAAAAAATTATCCGGAGATCGAGGTAATTCAAAATTCCAGCAATGTCGGCTTCACTGAAGGCAATAACATCGGCTACGCTTGGGCGCTTGATCAGAATGTGGATTATTTAGCGCTGCTAAATCAAGATACCATAGTCGATAAGCAGTGGCTTAACTTTTTAGTGTCTGACGGAGAGCGCCATGACGTCGCCGCGGTGCAGGCCAAACTGATGCTCCATCCGGAGACTAATCTGCTAAACAGCTATGGCAATGCCATCCAGTTCCTTGGCTTTGGCTATTGCAACAATTACCGCCAATTGGATAAGCCGGGCACGGAGCCCTTTGAAGTGCCTTATCCCTCCGGTGCCGCCTGTCTGCTTAAAATGTCGGCGCTGAGAAAAACCGGACTATTTTATAGCCGGTTATTTATGTATCATGAAGATGTTGATTTGGGCTGGAAGCTGCGCCTCGCTGGCTACAAGATATTGCTGGAGCCGAAGGCCGTGGTCTATCACAAATACAGTTTTTCCAAAGCCGAATATAAATTTTATTATTTGGAGCGCAATCGGTATTTCGTGACGCTAAAAAATTATAAGCTGGCGACATTGATTGTTTTTGCGCCGGCTTGCATTATTATGGAATTAGGCATGATCCTTTTTTCTTTGAAAGGCGGCTGGTTCAAGGAAAAGCTAAAAGGCTGGGGCTCACTGATCTATCAGTTGCCGGCGATTTTGCGTGACCGCTGGCATACCCAGTTTAAACTTAGAAAAGTAAAAGACAAGGAGATATTGCGGCTTTATACCGGTTCAATAAAGTTTCAGGACGTCAAAAATCCATTGTTGACGTTTATTGCTAATCCGCTGATGGAGGCGTATTTTTGGCTGGCGAAGAAGATTATTTTTTGGTAAAAATATAAATACTATAAATAGTATCGGGGTAGAGTTTCGCGTAATCTTGTCACTACTTCATAGTTAATAGTCCCGATTTTATTTGCCAATTCATCGGCGGTAACCGCCTCTTTGCCTTGTCGCCCGATAATTACTACCTCATCGCCCAAGCGGGCGTTTTTTATTTTACTGATATCGGCGACCGTTAGATCCATGCAGACTCGTCCAAGTATCTTGGCGCGGCGACCATGAATCAGTACCTCGCCGCAGTTGCTCAACTTGCGGTCCACTCCGTCATAATAGCCGATAGGCAGCAAAGCAATAGTCATTTTCTTTTTGGCGACAAACGTCCCGCCATAGCTGACCGCGTCGCCCTTGCTTATTTTTTTTATCAAAGCTACCCTGGTCTTAAAGGACAAGGCCGGGATCAGCGGCTGATTTTTTCTCTCCCAAATTTTTCTTACGACTTCACTGGGATAAAGCCCGTAGGCGGCGATACCTGGCCGGAACAGATCAAAATGAGACTGAGGATAAATCATGGCGGCCGCGCTATTGGCGCAATGCTTGATAAGTTTTTTGCCTAGCATCTTTTCGGCTTGGGCTACGGTTTTTTCAAAGAGAGACAGTTGCTTTTTGAAAGAGCGGTTATTCAGCGGACCGTCGGCAGTAGCGAAGTGAGTGGCGATACCCTCAATATTCAAGTAGGGGAGTTCTGATATTTTTTTAATCAAATTAATTTTTTGGCCTGATTTTATTCCTTGCCGGCTCATGCCCGTGTCAATTTTTAGATGAATTGCGATTAGCTGTTTTTTAGCGGCGGCGGCTGCCGAGATTTTTTTAGCTAGAGAATAGTCATCAATAAAAAGTTTTAGTCTGAGCGTCAGCGCCTCGGCGATTTGGTCAGGGGACAGACGGCCAATTACAAGAATCGGGCAGTTAATCTTGTTTTGGCGCAGCAGGCGTGCTTCCTCCATTAAATTTACGCACAGCCAGTTGGCCTCGCCTTTTAGGAATGCTTGAGAAGCACTAAGTAGGCCATGCCCGTAGGCGTTAGCTTTGACTGTCGGAGCGATTATCACTTTTTCTCCAGCGATCTTGCGCAACAATGCCAGATTATGTTGTAGAGCGGCTCGGTCTATCTCTAGCCAAGCCAAGTCGCTAATTTGCCTCATTTTTTTTGACTAAAGCCGTTAAAAAAGCTATAATAATTAAAGTAATTATACTATTTTTAGCGAAAAAAGTAAAAGATATCTTATGAAAATCGCGCAAGTTGTCTGCGTTTTGCCCCCCTATGGCGGGGGACTGGGAGCGGTCGCGCACTATTATGCCTCGGGATTGTCGGAACAAGGGCAGGAAGTGGCGGTTTTCGTGCCGAAGTCGAATTATAATGTCCATAGCCAAAAGAATTACCAGATTAAAGAATTATTGCCGCTGATGAAAATCGGCTTGGGCGCTTTCGTGCCTCAGCTGTTATGGCGGTTGAAAAATTTTGAGCTGGTGCATTTCCATCAGCCATTTTTAGGAGCGGCTTGGCCGATTATTTTTTTGAAATTGGCAAAAGGCAAAAAAATAAAATTAGTCGTCTCTTATCAGCAGGATTTGACTCTTTCGGGCTGGCGCAATTTTTATTACTGGCTAGGTACCAAGACTGTTTTGCCCTTGCTGTTGCGTTTGGCTGACAAAATTATTGTTTCGTCTTTTGATTATATCGGCGGCTCAATCATTAACGGTTATTATTTGGCTAATAAAAAAAAGTTTTTGGAATTGCCCTTCGGCGCCCGAGATGATTTTGCACCGCGCCCTAAAGATCCGCGGCTGCTCGATAAATATGATTTTGACTTAAATGATCGGATAATCCTGTTTGTCGGCGGCTTGGATAGCGCGCATTATTTCAAAGGCGTTGATTTGCTGATAGAAGCGCTGTCCGGCATCGCTGATCAGAAGGTAAGGGCCCTGATCGTCGGCGCCGGCGATTTGCAAGAAAAGTACCAGCAAGAGGCGATTGATCGGAGAGTTGCTGACAGGGTAAAATTCGCCGGCTACGTCTCCGATGCTGATTTGCCGGCTTACTATAATTTGGCTGACGTTTTTACTTTGCCATCGCGCAATAAAGCCGAAGCTTTTGGCATCGTACTGGTTGAGGCAATGGCTTCCGGCATACCCTTGGTCGCCACTGATTTGCGCGGCGTGCGGACAGTAGTTGAAGATGGCGTTAATGGGTTAGTCGCTCGGCCCGGCGATGCCGCTGATTTGCGTCAGAAGTTGGAGCATATTTTATCAGATGACGGATTAGCTAAAAAACTTGGCCGGCAGGGAATGGTACTGGCTCAGGAAAAATACCGCTGGCCGCAAATAATTGAAAAATTAAATCAACTGTATTTATCACTGAAATAATTATGATATTAGGCGATTTACTGGGAAGAATTTTTTATATCTTGCCCCCGTTGCCGCGCACGGCCCAGCTGGCGATTACTAACCGCTGCAATTTCAACTGCCGGATGTGCCAGCGATATGATCTCAAGGTGAAGCTGGTTGACATGGATCTTGCCGGTTATCAAAAGATACTAGATCGGCTGGAGGGAGTAGAAAATCTGATCCTGACCAGCTGGGGCGAGCCGCTTATGCATCCGGATTTTATCAAGATGCTCGCGCTGGCTGGAGCCAAAGGATTTAAGGTTCGTTTTACCACTAACGGCGTTTTGCTAGATGATGGAATAATTAAAGCCATAATTGATAATCAGGTTGAAGCAGTGACTTTTTCGGTTGATCAGATCAGAAATAGCGATGGCTCTCTGGGGCATGAAATTTTCGGGCAGCTGGAAAATATAATAAAACTAAAAAATCGGATTGACAGTGCCGGCAGCCGGACCAAAATATATCTGCAAGCCACTTATCACTACGGCCGCGAGCAGGATATTGTTGACGTGGCGGAGTTTGCAGCGAAGCATCATCTGGATCGGTTGCGCCTATCGCGTTTGGATATCAGATTCCATGATTTTAAGCGTCCGGATCTGCTAGCCGAAAAAAGACTATTGAAGCTTTTGGAACAGAAATTTTCTGGCGGCAAGACAGGCATCGATTTTTTACCGCATGCCGCCTATGATGGCTGGCGGAGAACCGCTTATAAAATCATCGCGCCGCTCTTGCATCGCGGCGGCCGTTTCTGCTTGCGTACTTTTGAGGACGTCTATATCGACGCTGACGGCAATGTCGCTCCGTGCTGCGGCCTGCCCTGGCTGGTCATGGGAAATATCTTTGAGTCTAGCCTGAAGAAAATCTGGCGCGGAGAAAAATTCCGGCATTTCCGGCGCAATCAGCCTGCTTGTTGCGGCCGCTGCGACGTCTTGGATTTAAAACCTCACAAAAATTAATAACAAGAAATATGGGTAAAAAAATTATTCAAAACAAGTATGTCAATTACGCTTTGCCGATCATCTGGATGATTTTTATTTTTATTCTTTCTTCGCGCTCATCTTTTCCGGCGCATCTGACGAAAAACCAATACCAGTATGCTTCTTCTTTGGCGCACATTTTCCTGTATATTATCCTGACTTTTTTAATCGCCAACGCGCTGACTACGGCCAAAGTAAAATTCAAGCACGCTTTGCTGAATGCTTTTATTATCGCGATTATTTATGGCGCGCTTGATGAGTGGCATCAGGCCTTCGTGCCGGGGCGGGAGGCGCGATTGTCGGATTGGCTGCTCGATATCGTGGGATCGCTGGTGGCCGGCAATTTATTCTGGCTCAAGATTAATATCAAGGAAAATAAAGAAGAGAAATTATTAGGCAAGTAATTTATGAAAATAGCGCTGATTCATTCCCTTTATCGCCCTTATCGCCGAGGCGGCGCCGAAGTTGCCGTTGAGACGATCGCCGCCGGATTGCAAGCATTGGGACATCGGGTGATTATTATTACGGTCGGCTATCAGCCGGCCCTGGAGGAAATCGCCGGCGTTAAAGTTTACCGCATTAAGCCGTTTAATCTGTTTAATTTTTTGGACATTAACAAACAGCCGATTGCCAAAAGATTTTTTTGGCACATTATTGATATGTTTAATGACATTCAGGCCTGGCGGATTTATAAAGTTCTAAAACAAGAGCGGCCGGATTTTCTTTGGGGGCACAATCTCAAGGGACTGGGATACTATGTACCTTGTTTGGCTAAGATTTTAAAGATCAAGTATGTCCAGACGATCCATGATATGCAGTATTTGCATCCTTCCGGACTGCTGGCTGACTATCAACGTCTGGGATTGGGGGCAAGGCTCTATGGATTTTTTTGCCGCCGGCTGTTGGCCAGTCCGGGACTGGTGATTTTTCCTTCCAAATTCATGAAGCGCATTTACGATAGCAATGGTTTTTTTCCTCGGTCGCGCGAGGCGGTTTTGGGCAATCCCATAGCCTTGCCGCCGCCGTTGCCGCCCCGAACAGACGGCAGGACGACCATTAGTTGCCTCTATCTGGGGCAAGTGGAGATGTACAAGGGAGTTATGGATTTAATTGAAGCTTTTAAAGAGCTGCGCGGCGCTGTGACGCTCAACGTAGTGGGTGAGGGGAGCGCCCTGGAGTCGGCGGAAATAATGGCTAAAGACGATGAGCGGATTAAATTTTGGGGGCGATTGGATCGGGAAGGATTGGAACAAAATATTTGGCCCAGTATCGATCTGCTGATAAATCCCAGCCAAGTCAGCGAGAGTTTCGGTTTGGTGGTTTTGGAAGCCTTTGCCCATGGTCTGCCGGCGGTAGCTTGCGATATTGGCGCCTTGCCGGAGCTGGTCGTTGACGGCCAGACTGGCTGGCTGGTTCCGCCAGCAGATAAAGAAGCGTTAAGAAGCAAGCTGCAGGAGATTATCGATGGCCGATTGATCAGTGAGGAGATGAAGGAAAGATGTTTGGCTCGGGCGAGGGATTTTGAGGTGGGGCATTATTTGGAGAGAGTGTTAAAATTAATTTAATCAAATGAGAATATTAGACTTCGGCTGCGGCAATGGGGATGATGCATATTTTTTGTCCGCCGAGAATAAAAACAATGAAGTAATCGGCGTTGACTTGGATATTTCCTTGGCAGAGATCAAATATCCGAATTCGAGGTTTATAAAATTAGAGAACGAAGCATTGCCGTTTGCCGATAGCTTTTTCGATATCGTATATGCCAGCGATGTTTTGGAACACGTGGATAATCTTTCATTGGCGATTTCAGAAATAGCCAGAGTGTTAAAAAACGGCGGCCGATTAATTCTGTCTATTCCTCATTTTAAGACAGAAAAGCTTTTGGAAGCGGCCAATCATAATTATCTGAAGCAGATCGGGCATCAAAGGATTTTTGCCCCAGGAGAACTGGAAGGAATCTTGGATCAGGCCGGTTTTAGCATTATCAGCCGCAAACAAAAAGGATCATTCATGTTTCTTGCGCTGTGGCTGTTGTTGCGAAATAAAAAAAATATCCTGAACCAGCGGGGAGAATTTGAGCCGACGGCCGCCTATAAAATTCTGATGATTTTGAATCAATTTTTTGATTGGGAGATAACTTTCAAGACCCGAGCCAAATTTTTGCCGCTCTGGCTCCTGGCCTGGCCGATTGCCTGGATTTTTGATAAAATATATCCCAAGACAGTCAAGCTAGCCGCAGTAAAGAAATAATTTATGGCTAAGAAAGCGTTGATAATTTTTAATCCCTCCGCCGGACTCAAGAGCAAGCTGACCATAGAAAAGCTGGCGGAACGCAAGCTGAAGTCGCTCGGCTATCGAGTAGATATTTTTTTAGTTGATGAGCATTTCGAGGCCGGCATTGCCGGCTATGATTTTTTTAATTTGTCGCTGGTGGTAGCCATCGGCGGTGATGGCACGGTAAAAGTGGCCGGCCGGACGATCATCGAAAACAAATTGAGTGCCCCCTTGGTAATAATCCCTTTCGGCTCGGCTAACGTCGTCGCTAAGACCCTGGGAATAACTCTCAATGCCAAGGCGGCTTTGCAGCTTATCGGCGGCGCTAAGCTGCGCGGTTTGGATGTGGGAATAATCAATAAAACCCATTATTTTTTGGTCGGTTTTTCCGTCGGCTATATTTCGCGCATCATCACCGGCACCTCTACTAAGATGAAAAATCGGTTAGGATTCATCGGCTATCTGATTAATCTGCTGTTCAATGTCAATAAGGTCAAGCGGCAGAAGTTTTTGGTGCGCGCCAAAAATCATAAGTTCTGGCTCAAAGGCAACAGCCTGGTGGTCTTCAACGCCTGCAATTTCTATGGCATTAAACCCAGGAAGAAGATTGATCCCTCGGACGGAATTTTTAATTTATATGTGGTGACTAATAAAAATTTCTGGTCGCTATTTATCGCTTTGTTGCAGTTTGTTTTTTACGGCAAGCCGACACAGTTCCTTTTTTCTTTGGATAATAATTACTTCAAAATTTCTCTGAGGCGCCGCTTGCGCAGCTGCCAGATCGATGGCGATTATATCGAGCTCACCAAGGATATTGAAATCAAGATGCTGTCAGCCGCGCTGAGGGTGGTAGTGGGCAAATAATCATGAAAAAAAACAGCAAACAAAAAGTCGTGGTGGCGCTGAGCGGGGGAGTGGATTCTTCCGTGGTAGCCGCATTGCTCAAAAAACAGGGTTATGATGTTATTGGCGTCTTTATGCAATTTTGGTTTCCGGTAGGCGAAACTTATGGCGAAAACCGCTGCTGCAGCCTGGAGTCGTGGAATGAAGCGCAAGCTGTCGCCAAGATTATCGGTATTCCGGTTTATAAAACGAATTTCGGCAAGGAATTCAAAAAGATGATCGTCGACGATTTTTTACTCCAGTATGCCGGCGGCAAGACGCCCAATCCCTGCATCGCCTGCAATAAATTTATAAAGTTTGAATTGTTGCTCAAATACGCGCAAACGGTTTTTAACGCGGATTATCTGGCGACGGGACATTACGTTAAATTAGAAATTAAGAAATTTAGAAATAAAGAAATTAAGGGTGATACAATTTACACTTTATCAAGAGCCAAAGATAAGAACAAAGACCAGACATATTTCTTATACAATCTCAACCAAAATCAATTAAAATATTTACTGTTTCCGCTGGGAGGTTATAATAAAGAGCAGGTGAGAGCGCTAGCCAAAAAAATGAAGCTGCCCGTGCACGATAAGAAAGACAGCCAGGAAATCTGTTTTGTCGGACATAGCCATTATGATTTCTTGAAGAAATACCTGAAGCTGAAGCCGGGCAAGATTATTGACTATGATAAAATTGCCCCCTCTGCCCGAGGGGGGGCGATCGCGAAGCGATCAGGGGGGTGGGAGTTGGGAGAACATGGGGGATTGCCGCTTTATACCAGCGGCCAGCGCAGCGGCATCGGGCTTTCCGGCGGACCTTGGTATGTGGCAGGATTCGATCGCAAAAAGAATTACTTGCTAGTCACCAAAAGTCCCGCTAGATCGGAGTTATTAAAGACAGAGCTGATTTGTTCCCGAGTCAATTGGATTAATAATAAGCAAAAGCTTCCTCTAAGCTGCCAGGCGCAGATTCGCTATCGCGGCCGGCCGGCAGCCTGCCGGGTGAATAAGTTTGGCCAGAAGTACCAGGTGAGATTCAAAACAAAACAAAGAGCAATTATGCCCGGGCAGTCGGTAGTATTTTATCAGGGCAATGAATTGCTGGGAGGCGGAATCATTCAATAATTAGTAATTGATTTTATACCATGCTTAAAATCAATCAACATCAG
>CAIOLF010000003.1 GCA_903859075.1 Candidatus Buchananbacteria bacterium | reverse complement strand
TGTATGTTAATCTGAAAAAGTCTTTTAAATATGAAACTATCAACATCACCAATTCCAAATTCAAGAAAGACTTTACACTGATCAATAAGACAAACCTAAAAAGTTATTCCAAGGCCTATCTGCACCACCTATTCAAGACTGGCGAACCGTTGGGGATGCGTTTGGCAACGCTGAATAATCTGGATTTTTATTTAAGGCTGATGGAACGACTGCGGGCTGATATAAAAAATAACAAGCTATAATAATTTTGTTTGATAATCATGGATGTCCTCTGTGTCATTCCCGTGCAAACGGGAATCCAGAGAAATTTAGCTGGATCCCCGCTTTCGCGGGGATGACAACGAAATAAAACTAATAAAGAAAAGAGCGGCTCCGTAATTACGGGGCCGCTTTGTCATCTTATCGCTTCGATCCGTTTGCCGCATTTTTCGCAGGTATCAGTTCCGATGCAGTCGATCCAGGTTGCGCGTTCGCAGTGCGGACAAGCGTAGTACTTACTGCCGTAGAATTTGATGGAACCGACCGGTTGCTGTTTCCTTACGACCATGAAAGTATTGCCGCAATATGAATGGTATCTCTCTCCTGTTTCGTAGACGTTTACCTGGCGATGGCAGCATGGGCAATCCTGCCAATTGCCTGCTGATTCATCCCACTCCAACGTCTTCATCGGCGGCGAAGGTGGTGGCGTCCAACCGGGGCAAAGTCTGTGTTCGACTATTTTAGCTTTGGCCGCTCGGAAGGCGACCATCGCCGGCGTGCCATTTAGTATTCGCGCACTGTAGCTCTGGCACTGGCCGCGTTTGAGACGCTTGCCGGTTTGGTAACAGATGTGCCCGCCGGCAGTTGTCCGAAAAGTCGGCCCTCCTGAAAGTACGATCTTTTCGCAAATATCAGGTGTTAAGACTAACTCCTTAGAGCTGGCGATACGCGTCGCTAGACTCTCCCTAGCCTTTCGTTTCTTAACCACATTTGATCCCATTAGACGTTCCTCCGTTGCTGGTTGATGATTCAATTACCTTAATGCATTCTTGACGTATTTGCTCTCACATTAGTTATTATTTGACAATAGTTTTGATTTGTCAATGGTGGCTTATTGACAAAAGCATTTATTCTTGATATAATTAAGACAAATTTCCGAAAATATTAACATTTTGTTTATATTTAGCCAAAAATATTATACTAATTTTACTTAAAATATGGCAATTTTAGACCAAGTCAGAAAGAATAAATTCAAAGAAAGCATTGCTTCATTCAATCCGGTGGAAACCCTGAATGAATTGCTTTTGAATTTAAACGAAAAAGAAAGAGATATTATCAGGAAGCGTTATGGCCTGGAAACCGATAAAAAGCATACTTTAGAGGAAATTGGCCAATCTTACGGCATCACCCGGGAAAGAGTCCGCCAGATTGAGAATTTGACTATCAAGAAACTCCAAGAATTGCGCGAGCTTAAATCCGAAATCAAGGATACTGAAAGCCTGGTGGCCCAATTATTGGAGCAATATGGCGGCGTTATGGAAGAGTCTTTCTTCTTGGAAAACGTCCTCAATTATATTAATGCCCATCCGGAAAGCAAAAATGCCATGCTATTTTTGGCGGAATACATCTTCTCCGAAAATATCGGCAAAGTCCGCCAAGACCGCGAATTTAATAACCTTTGGAAAATTTCCACCGCTGATGTTAATTTGCTCAAAGAGGTCATCAGCAATATGGTGGCTATCATTGAAAATAATGGCAAACCGATCAAAATGGAAGATTTATTGGCTCAATTCAAAGAGACGGAATATTTTAATTCCAATAAAGATAAAGTTCTCTCCGCGGTCAGTTTCTTGGAAGCCACTGAAGAGGATGTTAATAAGATTTTAGAAAGCTATTTGCGCGCCAGCCGCAAAATCAAGCAGGATTTATTCAATGACTGGGGGTTGGTTTCTTGGGGCATCGTCCAGCCGAGAAAAATCAATGATAAAATTTATGTCACTCTGAAAAAAGCCGGCGATCCGCTTCATTTTACGGAAATTACCCGCCTGATCAATGAAAATGGCTTTGATGACGGCAAAATGGCTTATCCGCCCACCGTCCACAATGAATTGATTCTTGATGATAAGTACGTATTGATCGGACGCGGCATTTATGCCCTCAAAGAATGGGGCTATAAGCCGGGCAATGTGGCTGATGTCGTGGAAGAGATCCTGGGAGAAAACGGTCCCTTGACCAAGGACCAAATCATTGAAAAAGTTTTAGACAAGAGACAAGTCAAGCGCTCCACTATCTATTTATCACTGATGAATAATCCCAAAATAATCAAAGTCAAAGGGGACAGATATACGCTCAAGACCGAGGACGCCCCCGTGGAAGAACCAGCCAATCAATAATTTTGAATATCTAATTGATTTTTGCTATAATATAAACAAGGTTTAAAGGCAAAAATCAATACCCAAGATAGCTAAATTGCCTGCCAACCAGCGGGCTTTTTAGTTTAAAATAGATAAATTTTTATGGAAGAACAGCTGGGCTCCGGTTTTTTGACCGGTATGGCGCCGTTTATCCGACAGCTATCAGATATTGCCTCCCAAAATCCGCTCTATGTGGGTTGGTATTTTTTTACCCATGGTTTCTGGATTATCGTGGTAATAATATTCGCTAAAGCGCTTTATGATCTTTGGCTGGATGGCCGCCAAGGACGATTTTATAAGAAATGGACATTTGTCTTATTGGCCATTGATATACCAAAAAACAATATCCAGACGCCCAAGGCCGTGGAGAGTATTTTCGCGGCACTAATGGGCGCCCAAAAAAATTACAATTTAGTGGATACTTATTGGGAAGGAGCTCTGCAGCAGAGTTTTTCTTTTGAAATAGTCAGCTTGGAGGGTTATGTTCAGTTTTTGGTCCGTTGCACCACTGAGACCCGCGATTTGATAGAGGCGGCGGTTTACGCCCAATATCCGGACGCGGAAATTACCGAAGTCGAGGATTATGCCAAAGATTACGCTAAGTTGCGTTTTCCCAATCCGGAGTACAACCTCTGGGGTACCGAGTTCGTCTTGGTCAAAGACTTTCCCTATCCTGTCCGTAGTTATAACGAATTTGAGCATACTTTAAGCGGAGAATTGCTCGATCCCATGGCCGGACTGATGGAAATTCTTACCCGATTCGGTCCGGGCGAACAGCTTTGGTTGCAGCTGGTGGCAACTCCGATGCCGGCGGGAAAATGGGGAGAGGTAGCGGAAAAAACCGTTAAAAAGATGACGGGGCAGACCTACGAGCCGTCCAAAACTTTTTCCGACCAGATTTTCGGGGTTGTCGACGCGGCCGCCAGCAATGTCAATCTGCTGCTTAATGAAATTATCGGCGGCGAAGCCGAAGCAAAAAAAGATGAAAAAAAGGATTGGAATATCCAGAAATTATCACCGGGAGAAAAAAATGTTTTGGAAAAAATTCAGAATAAGCTCTCCAAGCATCGTTTCCGTTTCAAATATCGCTTGGTTTATTTGGGCAAGAACGAAGTCTTTAATAAAGGCCGGGGCGTCGGCGCGGTCATTGGCGCGATTCAGCAGTTCAATTCCAGCGACTGCAATGGCTTTAAGCCGGGCAAGCGCACCAAGACGGCGGTCGATTATTTCCTGACAACCAAAAGAATCGCCGAGCGGCAAAATAAAATTCTGCGCCAATACGTGACCCGGACTAATTTTTACGGCGAAGACGTCGGCAATCATTATATGTGCCAGGAAGAACTGGCGACCCTGTGGCACTTTCCGGTAATGTCCGTCAAAGCGGCCACTGTCGAAAAAACCGAGAGCAAGAGGGCCGCGCCGCCATCGCGCTTGCCTTACCATCAGCGCATTTCCGAAGCCAGGCAAGAGCTGCTGGCGGCTGGCGATAATTTGATTCCGGTTGTTGAAAAACCGGCTAAAAGAAAAAGTTCTGAGCCGGCCAGGCCGATTATGCCGTCATTGCCGACTCTGGAAGAAGAAACTGACGATAAAAAAACTACTGAGGCGGCAGCCGCGGAGCCCAAAACCATAAAAAAAGAGGCTCCCGCGACTCCGTCAATTTCGCCTTTAAAAAATAAGACGGCAGCAGAGCCAATTGATTCCCCGAAGCCGGCGCCGATAAAAAAGCCGGCTCCTCCGCCTAATTTGCCTTTCATTTAATTTTATTTTATGTCAACGCCGCCCAATGAAATAACTATTCTTGCCGAGACTAATTTCCGCAACTCCAAAAGGAGTTTCGGCATCAAACGCGACGACCGCCGGCGCCATGTTTATATTATCGGTAAAACCGGCATGGGCAAAACGACCCTGCTGGAAAACATGATAATTTCCGATGTGATCCACGGCGAGGGCTGCTGCTATATCGATCCGCACGGCGATACCGCCGAAAAAGTCCTCAATTACATCCCTTCCAACCGCGTTAATGACGTTGTTTATATCAATCCGGCCGATTCCGATTTTCCCATCGCCTTCAATATCCTGGAGGCGGTTGATGAAAATCATAAGCATCTGATCGCTTCCGGCATCGTCGGCGTCTTTAAAAAACAATTCGCCGAAAGCTGGGGTCCGCGTTTGGAGTATATTTTGCGCAATGCCGTCCTGGCGCTGCTGGATTATCCCGGATCGACTCTGCTGGGCATTATGCGCATCTTGGTCGATAAGGATTACCGCGATAAAGTAATCGATAAAATCAAAGATCCGGTAGTGAGATCGTTTTGGACTAATGAATATTCAAAGTGGAACGAACGTACTTTGCAAGAAGTCATTTCTCCGATTCAGAATAAAGTCGGCCAATTTTTGTCTAATTTTCTGATTAGAAATATCGTCGGCCAAGTCAAATCGACCATTGATCTGCGCGAGATAATGGATAAGAAAAAGATATTGATCCTTAATTTATCCAAGGGCCGCATCGGCGAAGATACGATGCAGCTGCTGGGCTCCATGATTGTTACCAAGCTTTACATGGCGGCCATGAGCCGCGTGGATATTCCGGAAACGGAGCGCCCGGATTTTTATCTTTATGTCGATGAATTTCAGAATTTCGCCACCGACAGTTTTGCCAGTATCTTGTCGGAAGCCAGGAAATACCGCCTTAATCTGACTGTCGCCCATCAGTATATCCTGCAGCTGCCGGAGATCGTTTCGGCCGCTATCTTTGGCAACGTCGGCACCCTGGTCTGCTTCCGCGTCGGCGCCATTGATGCCGAAGAATTAGTAAAGGAATTCACCCCGTTTTTTGTCGAAGAAGACTTGGTTAATCTGCCGGCTTTCGCCATTTATCTCAAGTTGATGATTGATGGCATCTCTTCCGATCCTTTTTCCGCCAATACCTTGCCGCCGCTGTTTGACGAGATGATTACCGATAACGCCGACAAGGTGATTAAGGTATCGCGGGAGAGGTACGCTCATCCTAGGGCCGTGGTGGAAGACAAGATCAATCGTTGGAGTGGCCTTGATTTAAGTGAAAAATTGACGGAAACAATCGGCCATGACCGAGAGGATGCCAGGCCGGCGCCGGCCAGATTCGATCGGGAGATCTCTCCGAAGATGAGAAAAGATGTCGCCTCGGTTTTTAGCAAAAAACCCAAAGAAGAAAGAACGAGAAGCGGCAATAAACCGGTAAAAAATGAACTAAAATTTTCTGCTATTTGCTCGCTCTGCGGCAAGGAAGCAAAATTAAATTTTGAACCGGATCCGACTCGCCCGGTTTTTTGCGATGACTGTTTTGTCAAGGTCAAAGAAGATCGCCGCAAAAAGAAAGACGAACGGCTAGTCGCCATGCCGGAAATTGACGAGGTTCCTAAAGCGCCGAAAGCCAAGCCGATCAGCTTAGGTGAAGCGCTCAGTCGGCCGCCGGTCAGTTTCAAGGCAACGGCCAAGCCGCCGGTTGAAAAAAAAGAAGCCATGGCCAACTTGTTAAAAGAAGAAAAGAAACGAGAAGAAATAAAAAAAGATAGCACGGCTAAGCCGGCAGCTAATCCTTTGGAAGTAAAGAGCCATACCGAACTGGAATGGTATGAAGAAGCAAAAAAAGCCCTGGAGTCGGCCAAGCTTGGCGGGGATGCGGATTTGAAATCAAAAGATGAAGATAATAAGACCGCGCCTAACAAATTAGGTCCCGGTGAGATCATTAAATTGGACTAGATGTTTTTATTGATAATTTTGAAAGCCTTTTATTTTTGCTGGCCGGCCTATCTAGCTAATATGATGCCGGTTATTTTTGATCGGCTGGAAATTTTGAAAATTTTCAAAAAGCCGATCGATGGTGGCCTAAGATTAGGGTCGGATCGAGTTTTTGGAGAGAACAAAACCTGGCGGGGAATAATCGCCGGCATTGCCGGCGGTGTTATAGCCGCTTTTATCCAATATTGCCTGTTTGCTGGCAATATTTTTAGTAATTTAGCCATAATTGACTACTCTGGGTTTATTGTATTAGGATTACTGGGAGGACTGGGGGCGATACTCGGAGATTTGCTCAAGAGCTTCTTTAAAAGGCGCTTTGGTATCAAATCGGGACGTTCCTGGCCGGTCTTTGATCAGATTGATTATATTGTCGGTTTTTTTCTTTTTATTTATATTATTGCTAGGCCTTCTTGGGAAATAATTGTTGCCGCGATTGTTTTGTCATTAGTCTTGCATCCGATCGTAAATATTGTGGCGTATCTTTTAAAGATAAAGAAAGTTTGGTGGTAGTTTTTTAATTAAGAATTATGAATTAAGAATTATGGAAATTATTTTAATAATATTAATAGTCATTCTCATTGCCGTGTTGGCGGCGCTGTTTATTTTTTTCAATCACAGATTCTCACAGCTGGCGGCTGGCAAAAAGGATGATCAGTCCAATTTATTGCTGTTTGAACGCATCAAAGAGCTCAATCAGACCATGGACAGCAGCATTAAGGGGCTGAATCAGACTATGGATAATAAATTGTCGCAATCCACCCAGCAGATGCAGACGCAATTCAACCAGAGCGTCAATATCGTCCGAGGCATTACCGAAAAGATCGTTGAATTGCAACAGACCAATAAACAGGTGATGGGGTTTTCCGAGCAGCTCAAAAACTTGGAAAAAGTCCTGACCAGCCAGAAACAGCGTGGCAATCTTGGCGAATCGGCTCTGCATCTGGTGCTGGATAATATCCTGCCGCCGACGGCTTTTAAATTGCAGTATCAATTTGATGATGGCGATACGGTGGACGCGGCGATTTTTACCAAAGACGGGATCATACCGGTGGACGCCAAATTTTCTCTGGAAAATTATAATCGCGTGGTCAACGAAGATGATCCGACCAAGAGAGAGACGTATGAGAAGGAGTTTAAAAATGATCTGAAAAAAAGAATCGATGAAACCAGCAAATACATCAAGCCCAGCAAGGGCACGATGGACTTCGCTTTCATGTTTATTCCGGCTGAAGCGATTTATTATGACTTGCTTGTTAATGAAGTCGGCGCGGTAAAAATTAATACCCGCAGTCTAATTGACTACGCTTTCAAAGAAAAACGGGTGATTATCGTCTCGCCGACTACCTTTGCCGCTTATCTGCAGACCGTCATGCAAGGATTGCGAGCTCTAAAAATTGAGGAGCAGACCAAGGAAATAATCAAGCGGGTAGAGATGCTGCAAAAACATGTAGTGGCTTATGACGATTATTTCAAAAAACTTGGCGGCAGCTTAGCGACGACCGTCAATGCTTATAACACGGCTGACAAGGAATTAAAAAAGATTGATAAAGATGTCGTCAAAATCACCGGCGCGGAAAGCGCCATTGAGCCGCTACAGCTTGAGGCGCCGAAAAGAAATGAATAATTACGCGAGTGATTAAATTAATTGACGCGGGTTATAAGATCTACGCTCAAACGGTTTTTGAAGGGGAGTAATACTCTTTCATTAATATTGCCATGAATAAAAAATTGTTTGGATTGGTGCCTTTTATTATCCTAAATCTATTGATTATAGTTTTTTTGGTTTGGTTTATCCGGCCCAATTGGACTATCGGCGGCGACGGTTTCGGCTATTATTCCTATTTCCGCTCAGCTTTTTTTGATCATGATCTTAATTTTAGGAATGAATATGCAGAATTTGACCGCGTTTGGAATACTCATGCGACAGAGCGGCTGACACCAATCGGCAAAGTAGCCAATTTGTATTCTATCGGTCCCAGTATCTTGTGGTCTCCATTTTTACTCACGGCCCATTATCTGCCGATTAGCAAATACGGCAATCAAAATAATCCTTATAATCTGCCCGGTTTTGGCTGGCCTTATGATCAGGCGATATTTATAGCTACCGCAGTATTTCTGTTACTGGGGCTGATTTTCACTTATCTGTCGCTTAGGCAGTATTTTTCCGATAAGATAGCTTTTTTATCGGCCACGGCCATCTGGCTCTTGTCGCCGTTGTATTTTTATCTGATTTATGAGCCGTCAATGTCGCATGTGCTGTCGTTTTTTGCGGTGACTGGCATGATCTTTTTTTATCTGCGGGATGACCTTAATATCAGATGGAAATATTTTCTGGTTGGATTATTTTTGGGATTAGCCCTGTTGTTGCGTTGGCAGAATGTAATTTTTGTCATTATCCCTGTTTTGGCGTTAATTTTTAATAAAAAACGGTTTTTAAAGGAAAGAATTTATTCGCTGATAATTTGTCTGCTGACAACGGCGATTGTTTTTGCGCCGCAGCTGTGGGCTTGGAAATATCTTTACGGCGGCTGGCTGGCCCTGCCGCAGGGAGCGGGTTTTTTCAACCTTTGGCCGCAAAATTTACTGAACTTCTTTTTTAACGGCAATCATGGGTTATTCTTCTGGCACCCGCTGCTGCTACTGGCTATTCTGGCTTTTATCTTATCATTTTGGAAAAGAGACGCAAAAAATTGGCTTTTATTCCTACTGGCGCTGCTCGCCGTAATTTATATCAATGCGTCTGTGACCGATTGGATGGGCGGTCGGAGTTTTGGCGCTCGGCGAATGGATGGAATCTTGGTTGTTTTTGCCCTCGGCCTGGCGATCATTTTTGATTGGACGCAATTAATACGTTCTAGAATTGTTAAATTCATAATTACTCTGATTTTTATTCTAGGAATCGGCTGGAATATTTTATTGGGCATTAGCTGCGCCAGAAATATTTTACCATTAGATAAGGAAATTTCCATCAATCAATTGGCCAGCGGTCAGTATCAAACTCTAAAACAATTAATCCCTGCTAAATAAAAAGACCTGGATTAAATCCAAAAGCGTTTTAATATTTTCTAATGTTTGTGGTATAATATAAGCATGAATGCTTCACCTGACTTAAAGCCAATAAGCAATCTGCTCCGGCTATTGGCTAAGGATTATTTCATTTTTGCTCCCCAAAAAATAGGGGAGATTATTAAGGTTGCCGAAATTAAAAGCGCCAGCGACATTGATTGGTCCGGGCAGATGCCGGAAAATCCCTGGAAAGAGATTTTTTTGCCTCCTTGTGAGCGAATTTTTGATCTCAGCGGCGGGATTAAAGAAAGCAAGAAGCAGTATCCCAAAATCGCCGCTGTCGGCATGAACGTCTTGGATTTGAAGGCTTTAGCTTTATTTGATCAAGTGTTCGGCTCGGATACTTACTATCGCCGCCGCCGCAATAATACTTTAATTGTCGGCTATAGCGCCGATTGGCCGATTGATTATAAAAAATTCAAAGTTTTCAGCCACACTTATGAAGAGGATATTTTAGAACATCTAAGTTTTGATGTTTTTCTGGCCAAATTAAAAAATGGCAAGCTCAAGATTTATTCCGGCTCGGAGAAAGGCCAAAATATTTTGGAAGCTAGCGGCAGCAAAGATTACAAGCATATAGAATTCGCCGGTCCAATCCAGGAAAAAGGGGTTGATAAAAGAGTTCTAAAATTGCAAGGAGTAGTCTGGCAATCTGCCAATAATAAAATTTGGGATGAGTTAGGCAAAATATGCTTAGCCTGCGGCAAATGCTCCATTGTCTGTCCGACTTGTTTCTGTTTTGATTTTAAAGATAATTCCGATCCAAATAATAATTGCCGTCAGCGCTGCTGGGGCAATTGTTTTTATAATGATTTTTCGCTGGTCGCCGGCGGCAATAAGGAGCTGGACACAATCAAAAAGAAAATATTTTTTTGGTATGTCCATAAATTCGTCCGGATTCCCCAAGAGTACGGCTTGCCGGGCTGCGTCTCTTGCAATCGCTGCACCCATACTTGTCCGGTAGGGATTGATATCGCCAAGAATATCCGGAGAATATTAAAAGGCAATAAATGACATGTTAAATATTTACCAGCCACAACCAGTCAAGATAATCAGCTCGACGCAGGAGTCTGCCGATACTCGTTTGCTGCGCCTGCAATTTATTGATAAAAAATTGCAAGCTGATTTTAGCTTTTTACCCGGCCAGTTCGTTCAGATCGGCTTGCCGGAGTGGGGCGAGTGTCCTATCAGTATCTGTTCCTCGCCGTATTATTCCAGCCGGTATTTTGAATTGACGATCCGCAATGTCGGCGCTTTGACTAATAAGCTTAATTCCTTGCGCGAGGGCGATACCGTCTTTATCCGCGGACCTTATGGCAATGGTTTTGACGTGGAAAAATTTAGAGATTTGCCTTTACTGCTCATTGGCGGCGGCTGCGGTTTTGTACCGCTGCGGTCATTAGTTATTGATTATATTGAGGAACGCCTGCCCAATGCCGTACTTAAGATTTTTTATGGCTGTAAAGATGAGAGTACTTTATTATTTAAAAAAGAATACGCCAAGTGGAACCGCCAAGCTGAGCTGAATGTGATACTGGAAAAACCATCCAAGCAATGGGCCGGGGCTAAGGGCATGATTACTGATTTATTATCCAGCAAAAAAATTACCGCCAATTCCGTCGCCGTACTGGTCGGCCCGCCAATTATGTATCACTTTGTTGTTAAAGAATTAAAGAAAAAAGGGTTAAAAGATGAAAATATATATTTGTCGCTGGAACGCAAAATGTATTGCGGCCTGGGCGTCTGCCAGCATTGCGCCATTGGCCCTTATTATGTCTGCAAAGACGGGCCGATTTTTACCTACGCTGATTTAAAAAACATCCCGGGAGCAATATAACCTATGTGTATTACTTTACCAGCTAAAGTTATAAATACTAACGGCACAATTGCTGAGATTGACAATAATGGCCGCCGGCAATCAGTCCGTATCGGCACTACTGAACCATTATCTCCCGGCGACTGGGTCCTGACCACTGCTGATTTTTTGATAAAAAAAATAGATGATCTAGAAGCGCGAGAAATTTTTTCTTTGTTGGGCCATTATCAGGATATTAACCCGGAGATTATTGATAGTAAATTGAAAGAAATTTTGTCAGCCAGGGGGCAACGCGATTTGACTAAGGAGGAGATTGTTTATTTGCTGTCACTTGAGGATGAAAAATCGCTACGAGCGCTTTACAGTGAGGCTAACATTATCAGAAAAACCAGCATCAAAGACCATATCTGCGTCCATGGGATAATTGAGTTTTCCAACAATTGCAAAAACAATTGCCTTTACTGCGGTTTGCGGCGGGATAATAAAGAGAAAATCACCTATCGCCTGGAGCCGGAGGAGATTATTTGTACGGCGGTCAAAGCGGTAAATGACAAGGGTTATAAATTATTAGTACTGCAATCAGGCGAAGATGACTGGTATGATGAGCAGAAATTGCTGGATATAGTTTCAGGGATAAAAGAAAGATGCCGGGTTTTCCTATACCTGAGCATCGGCGACAGGGAAATAGAACTTTATCAGAAATTAAAGCAAGCCGGAGCTAATGGAATTTTGATGCGGTTTGAATCATCCAATCCGGAAATTTATGCCAGGATGCATGATGGTGAGTCGTTGGCTGAGAGATTGAATCGCATTAAGGAATTAAAACAGTTGGGCTATATTATTTCTACCGGTCCGATTATCGGACTACCCGGCCAGACGACTGGCGATTTAGCCGATGATATCCTGACGATGAAAGACATTGGACAGTTTATGCCTTCAATGGGGCCGTTGGTACCATCAGCTAATACGCCGCTACTAAATGAGCAGGTGATAGATTCTAAGATTATTTTAAAAGTTATTGCCACGATGCGGCTGACAGTGCCCAGTGCCCGGATACCCGTAACAACTGCCATGGAAACGCTTTATGGCATGGAATTCCGGCAGCAGGCGTTTTTGGCCGGAGCCAACTCCGTCATGCTGAATCTGACACCGGAAAAATACCGTAATAACTACTATATTTACGCGAACAAATTTTTTGATCAAGAAAAAAAATACGAAAAATGGGCGCTATTCAAAGGAGAGTTGAGCTATCAGATGCTAGAGAATGAATTACAAATGAGTATTTAATATGATAAAAAAGAAAAAAGTTAAAAAACCAACAATCGCCATTATCGGCCTGACCTCCTGCGAGGGTTGCCAGTTTGTTATGCTTGACCAAGGCAAGAAATTTTTGGAGTTACTAGGCCGTTTTGAAGTCCAAGAATTCCGCCTGATAGAAGACGAGCCGATGCTGGAAGAAAAGTATGATCTTTGCCTGATTGAAGGCAATCCGGTGACCAAAGACAATATCAAACTCCTTAAAGCCATGCGTGAGCGGTCAAAACTGCTGGTAGTAGTCGGAAATTGCGCGGCACTTGGTGGAGTTTGGGAAATTAAAAACTACCAATTGAGGCAAAAGACAATTAAATATGTCTATAAGATCAAGATGAAAGTAGCTAATCCGGATATCAAGGAAGTGGATAATTTTGTGCATGTTGATTATGTAATTCCTGGCTGCCCGATCACTGGCAATGAATTTCTTGAAATCATTTATCAATTATTGCGGGGACGCCGGCCGCGAATTGCCCAGAGTCCGGTCTGCAATGAATGCCGCACTAATGGCTACGAATGTTTATTGCAAAAAGGGGAAATTTGCCTGGGCCCGATTACTCTCGGCGGCTGCCACGCGGTGTGCCTGAAAAGCAAGCAGGCCTGCTGGGGCTGCCGCGGATTGTTTGAAGGCGCGCAGATAGAAAATTTAATGTCTTACTTGCTGGATAATTTTACGCGGGGAGAAATCTACCGTGTAATGGAGATTTTTGGCGCCAGGGATTCTATTTTAAGGCAATTAGAAAAAACAAAAAAGAGTAAATAAAATTATGAAGATACAAATCAACCACATTGGCAAAATGGAAGGGCATTCCGATTTTATTGCTGAAATTTTGCGCGGCGATGTGCGGTCTGCCAAGCTGATGACAACCGAGGGCGCCCGCCTGATCGAGGGCATACTCATCGGCCGTCGATATATTGAGGCGCCGATTATCACCGCCCGTATCTGCGGCATCTGTCCGGTCGTCCATAAAATCTCCTCCATTAAAGCGATTGAAAACGCTTTTGCCATCAAGCCGTCGCTCCAGGCGGTAAAGCTGAGAAAACTATTGCTCTCGGCGCAAATTATCCATAGCCACGCCTTGCACCTGTTCTTCTTGTCTTTGCCGGATTTTTTCGATATCACCAATGATCTTAAATTCGTCAAAGAACATCAGAAAGAAACTCACTGCGCCATTGCCGTGCGTGAGTGGGCGCTTAAAATCATTAAGGTTATTGGCGGCCGGGCCGTCCATCCGATCGCCTGCGAAGTCGGAGGATTTAAAGTGCTGCCGGATAAAGACGAATTGAAAAATTTGGTCAATCAGTATGAAAACATTTTAAGGAACGCTTTATGCTTGATAAATTTGGTAATTAAGATCAAACTGCCGAAATTCCGCCGTCCCACGACTTATATGGCGCTTTCCGGCAAAGATGAATATGGCTATTACTCCGGCGAGTTAAAAATCTTAAATGCTGACGGCTCAATAAAAATAATCAAAGCGGAAAATTTCACCAAAAATATCAAAGAGATAGAAGAGCCCTATCGCGCCGCCAAATCAGCCAAGCTTGACGGCAAGCCCTTCATGGTCGGCGCTCTGGCGCGCATCAATATCAACCATGGCCAATTAAACCATTTGGCTAAGGGAATTCTCAAGGGCTGGAAATGGAAATTCCCTCAGTGTAATCCTTTTTACAACATCTGGGCTCAGGCGGTGGAAATCGTTCATTTTGTAGAAGAATCAAAAAAACTTTTAGATGATTTGGCTAAAAATTTGAAAGAAGAGACTAGCCAAGGCGAGAAGCTGAAACTTATTTCCGACGCCAACCCGCGCGGTCGCGACACCTTCGGTGCCGACGCCGTGGAAGCGCCGCGCGGCACGCTTTATCACGCTTATGGCATCAATAAAGACGGGCTGATCAAGGAATGCCAGATTATCACTCCGACAGTGTCTTTTCTGAAAAATTTGGAAGAGGATATTGCCGCTTATATTCCTGAACTTTCCAGATTGTCCGACGAAAAACGCTCTCGCAAAATCAGAGCTCTCATCCGCGCTTATGATCCTTGTATTTCCTGCGCCACTCATTAATGTATGGTTTATCTAGTCTTAATTATTGGTTCAATTCTGATCATTTTAGTATCTATTGCTTTAGCCGTAGTTATTATTAATTTATTGCTTTTGCTGCTGATTCGGGTGCCTTACGTGAATACTCCGCCAAGCTACCTGAAAAAAATTATCGCCGGCATTGAAATCAGCAGGGGAGCGATTATCTACGATTTGGGTTGCGGCAGCGGCGATTTCTTGCGGCTGGCAGAGAGATTCGAGCCATTCCGGTGCATCGGTTTGGAAATTTCTCCTTGGGCCTATTTTATTGCTATTCTGAAGAATTGGCGGTCAAAAAAAATAATGATAAAATTAAAAGATTTTTTCAAAGAAGATTTAAGTGACGCTGATTTTGTATATGTCTACCTATTGCCGCGACTAATGAATAGACTAGCGGAAAAATTAAAAAAAGAATTAAAGCCAAGAGCGCAAATTGTCACCGTCGGTTCGGCCTTGCCCGGCTGGGAAGTAAAAAAGAAAATTATTTTGGATAAAAAAGTTAATTATAACGCTTATTTATATCAAATATAATTTATGCACGATTTCCATCTAGCGGATACGATTTATAAGACCATCATGGATTATGCCGTCAAGAACAACCTGCAGAAAGTGACCAAAGCCGTCATCGAGCTCGGGTCAATCATCGAACATGGGGAAGAAATCCTGCCGGCCAACCTCAAATTCAATATAAAACTTTTAGCCGAAGGCGGGCTTGCGGCCGGTCTGGAAATAATTATTGACAAATCCCATGGCGACAGCTGGGTTTTAAAGGAAATCGAAGGCGAATAATCATCGTTCATTAATTATTGATTCCTTAATCACTTAATTACTTAATTTTTTATGTTTTCATTTGTCATTATTATTCTCGGCTTGTGTGTTTTTGAAATCATGTCCAGCATTGATAATGCCATTATCAATGCCCATGTCCTCAAGGCCCTGCCGGAAAAATACCGCAAGATTTTTCTGTTTTGGGGCATTATCCTCGCTGTTTTTGTCGTCCGAGGATTGCTGCCATTTATAATCGTCTGGCTGGCTAATCCCGGCTTGTCAATAGTGGAAGTGTTTACTTTTGCTTTTAGCAGCAATTCCCATATTGAAGAGTACTTGGACAAATCCAAGCCGTTTTTACTGCTGGGCGGCGGCGTTTATCTGTTCATGGTTTTTTTGGGCTGGCTGTTCTTGGAAGAAAAAAAGTATGCTTTTTTAGTTGAGGGATTTATTCATCGCCAGGGCTTTTGGTTTTATGCCATTGCCTCTATTTTTATCACCGGCGTTGTTTATTTTTCTATCGGCTATAATCCTTATTTGGCGCTTTCAGCCACTGTCGGCGCTTCGGCCTTTTTTATCACCGACGGATTCAAAAAAAACGCGGAAAAAAAAGAAAATGATCTCATCAGCGGCCAGATGAGCGCTTGGAGCAAGATAATTTATTTGGAGGTCTTGGATGCTTCTTTTTCCATTGACGGCGTCATTGGCGCTTTTGCCTTTACTTTGTCGGTGCCGCTTATTATCATCGGTAACGGCCTGGGCGCTTTAGTTGTCCGGCAGCTGACCGTCCGTGGAGTGGATATTATCTCTAAATTGGCCTACCTGAAAAACGGCGCCATGTATTCTATCGGCATTCTGGGCTTTATTATGATTTTGGAAAGTTTTGGCCGGCAGTATCCTTTTTGGCTGGCGCCGCTTAACGCCATTATCTTACTTTTGATTTTTTTATTTTTATCCTGGCGGGAATTGAAAGACGCCAAAAAACCCAGGAGCTTCTGGCAAAAATATTTTCATAAATTAAAGAAAAAAAATGTCAAAGAATAAATTCGCCACGGCTATAAATTGCCTGGATGGCCGGACGCAATTGCCGGTCAATTCTTGGCTGAAGAAAAATTTCCATGTTGACTATGTCGATACCATCACCGAGCCGGGGCCGGAAAAGATTTTGAATTTATACGAGGATAAGGCGGTTATCAATGGCATTAAAAAAAGAGTAAAAATTTCCCTCGGTAAGCACGGCTCAAAAATCTTAGCCGTAGTCGCCCACCATGACTGCGCCGGCAATCCGGTAAAGAAAGCACGACATCTGCATGATTTGCGTTTGGCGATTGCAAATATCAATAGATGGAAGCTTAAGGCAGAAATTATCGGCTTATGGGTGGATAGCAAATGGAAAGTGAATCGAATTTAGGGTATAATATAAATCGGCAGTGAAACGAAAATAATCCTATGAAAATCAAAACCATCAGGGAAATCAAGGATCTCAGCGGAAAAAAAATCCTTCTAAGGGTAGATTTTAATGTTCCGCTTACCGCAACCGGCTTGGTCGGGCATAGCGAAGATTATCGGATCGTCCAGACCTTGCCAACAATCAAATATTTATCCCGGCACGGCGCTAAAGTTATCATTTTAGCGCATTTGGGCCGCCCGGACGGCAAAATTATTGAAAAACTGCGCCTTGATCCGGTAGCTAAGCGGCTGGCTCAGCTTTTGGGCAAAAAAATCCGCAAAAGCGGCGAAATACTGGGAAGCCGGACAAAAACGCTGATACATTCAATGGATAATGGAGATATCATCATGCTGGAAAATATCCGTTTTGACAAAAGGGAGGAATCAGCCGATAAACGATTTGCCCAGGCGCTGGCCCGGTTGGGGGATATTTATGTCAATGACGCCTTTGCCGTTGATCACCGCGACCAAGTCTCCGTTTCAACTATCCAAGAATTTTTACCGTCTTATGCCGGATTACTGTTAGAACAAGAAATACTCCATTTATCCAAAGCTATAAAGAATCCCCACCAACCACTGGTGGTCATTATCGGTGGCGCCAAAATATCTACCAAAATGAAATTAATCCGAAATTTTATTCCAATCGCCAATAAAATACTGCTAGCCGGATCTCTGGCCAACACGGTTTTAAAAGCTATGGGTATAAGTGTCGGCAAATCCGCCATTGAACCTAAAATGCTGTCTGGAGTAAAAAAGTTCAGACTAACTGACAATAAAATAGAAGTTCCCGTCGACGCGGTTGTCGCTAAGAGCTATAAAAGCAAAAAAGGGCATCTTGACGCTTTAGCCGATGTCAAGGATAACGAAATGATCTTGGATATCGGCCCGGATACGCTAAAATTATTCGGAAAGATAATCAAGTCAGCGCGCACGATAATGTGGAATGGGCCGATGGGACTGATTGAAAATCCTACTTTTGCCAAAGGTACAAAAGAGCTGATAAAAATCCTTTCCAAAAGCAAGGCTGAGACGATAGTTGGCGGCGGCGAAACAGTGGAGATGATCCGCAAAATGAAACTGGAAAATAAATTCAGCTTCATTTCCACCGGCGGTGGAGCGATGCTGGAGTATCTGGAAGGCAAGAAACTGCCGGGGCTTAGAAAAATTATGAATTAAGAATTATAAATCCTAAATATTTTAAATAATTAACTAAACAAAAAATATGGATCAGCAGGACTCTATGTGCCGCCATCATCGTGGCCCGGGCAAGATCATTTTGATGGTAATCATGGGCTTAGTGCTCATCGTTTTGGGGACTTATCTTTTCAATTTAAGCCGCAATGCCATGCGCGCTTATGACTACATCGGCAAGACGCCGGACATCCAGGATCGCGTGACCGTGACTGGCGAAGGGAAAATTACCGCCGCTCCTGATGTGGCTATATTAAATGTTGGGTTGATTACCGAGGGACAGACCGTCAATGCAGCGCAAAAACAGAATAATGATAAAATGAATAACGTTATTAAAGCCGTTAAGGATGAATTTAAGGTTGAAGCCAAAGATTTAAAGACACAAAATTATTCCGTCTATCCTAAATACAATTGGAATAACGGCCGCCAGACAATCATCGGCTATACCGTTAATCAGAATTTACAGATTAAAGTCAGGAATTTTGACAAAGTCGGAGATATAATCGCCAAAGCCACTGAGCTGGGCGCCAATCAAGTCAGCGGTCCGGATTTTATGATTGATGACATTGAACAATTCCGCGCCCAGGCCAGAGAGGAAGCTATTAAGCAGGCCAAGGATAAGGCCAAGGTTTTGGCTGACCAAGTCGGCATCAAGCTGGGCCGGATTGTAAATTTCAGCGAAGGCGGATCTAATTATTATCCGGTACCAATGTATAGCGATATGGCTCTAGGAATGTCAGCGGAGGTAAAATCAGTGGCCGCGCCGCAGATAGAATCCGGCAGCCAAGACGTGACTGTCAATGTCAGCATTAGTTACGAAATTAAATAAACACATTAAATAATTTTAGTAATCAAAACAATGGCAAAAATCAAGAAAATCACTGCTAGGGAAATATTGGATTCTCGCGGCAATCCGACGGTGGAAGTAGAAGTATTATTGGATAATGGCAGAAAAGCTTGGGCCGCCGTACCCAGTGGCGCCTCTACCGGCACGCATGAAGCGCTTGAGTTGCGCGATGGTGACAAGAAGCGCTATGGCGGCAAAGGCGTGCTTAAAGCCGTTGCTAACGTCAACAAAAGAATCGCCCCGAAATTAATCGGCCGAAATCCCATTGATCAGAAGCAAATTGATGAGCTAATGTTAAAACTTGATGGTACGCCTAATAAAGCAAAACTTGGCGCCAATGCCATTTTGGGCGTTTCCTTGGCCGTCGCTCGCGCGGCGGCTATCAGCCAGCAGAAATCGCTTTATGCCTATTTGCACCAAAAATATTGGAGTAAATCAAAAGTATCCTTTCCGGTGCCGATGATGAATATTCTAAATGGCGGCGCCCATGCCGGCTGGTCCATTGACATCCAGGAATTTATGGTCACGCCGCAGCAAAAGAACGCCAAAGAAGCCATTCGTTGCGGCGCTGAAATATTCCAGGCGCTGAAATCATATCTTAAGAAGAACGGTTATCCGGTTACCGTTGGGGACGAGGGCGGTTATGCCCCAAAACTTCCCAGCAACAAACAAGCCTTAAAAGTAATCGGGCTGGCCGTCAGAAATGCCGGCTATAAACTTGGCAGAGATGTAAAAATGGCCGTTGATTCCGCCGCCTCGGAATTTTATAAGGAGCGCGCCTATGATATGACAACGGACAAGAAAAAACGCTCTACTGAACAAATGGTGGAAATGTACGCCAAGTGGGTAGAGAAATATCCCATCGAATCACTGGAAGACGGCCTGTCCGAGGATGATTGGCAGGGCTGGCAGCTGCTGACAAAAACTCTGGGCAGAAAAATATCGCTGATCGGCGATGATCTTTATGCCACCAATGTTAAACGCCTGAAGCAGGGGATAGAGCAAAAAGCCGGCAATGCCATTTTGATCAAGCCCAATCAGATCGGCTCGGTTACTGAAACGATCGCTTGCATCAAGCTGGCGCAAAAGCATAAATTCAAAATCGCCATCTCACACCGCAGCGGCGAAACCGTGGATGATTTTATCGCCGATCTGGCGGTCGCCTCCGGGGCCGAGTATATCAAGACCGGCTCGCTTTGCCGCGGTGAAAGGGTTACCAAATATAATCGATTAATGGAGATTTGGGACGAAGTAAAAAGATAAAAAATCAAGAAACTAAAGAAATTAAGGGGATTCAAATGTCAACTTGAGTCCCTTTATTTTTTTAGTTCTTTCTGTTATAATATACCCATTGACTGAATCTTTTTTTATTGTTTTAATTTTTCATTATTTCCTCAAAAAATGGCTAGGAAGAATACTAAAAAACAAAAAAATCACAAAAAAGTAATCTTACTTATCCTCGACGGTTGGGGTATTGGCAAAAATGATGCCAGCAACCCGATTTTTTTGGTTCAGCCGCCATTCATCAATTCTTTGTACAAAAAATATCCTTGGACCCAGTTGTGCGCTTCCGGAAAATGCGTCGGCGTGCCGCCGCAACAAGTCGGCAATTCCGAGGCGGGACATATGAATCTTGGCGCGGGCAGAATCGTCGACCAGGATGTGGTAAAGATATCCAAGCAGATAAATACCGGCCAGTTTTTCAAGAATCCGGCTTTTATCTCCGCTTCTAATCATGTCAAAAATAATAAATCCGCCCTGCATATCATGGGCCTGCTCAGCAATGGCCAGAGTCCGCATAGCGATCCTGATCATTTATTGGCACTGCTGATGTTTGCCAGACATCAGCAAATTAAAAAAATTTATCTGCACCTATTTACTGACGGCCGCGATTCGCCGCCGCGTTCCGCTCTAAAATCAATCATGGCGCTGGAACGGGTCCTGCGCCCGAATGAGATAATCTGCACGGTAATAGGCAGATTTTACGCTATGGACCGCAAAAAATCCTGGGATCGCACTATCCGCGCCTATAATGCCATGACCTCGAATCATGCCGAGCATCGGGCCAGCAGTCCTCAGGAAGGAATTACCCGCGCCTATAATGCCAACATCACCGACGAATTCATTGAGCCGATCGTTATCTGGCGCAAAGGCAAGCTGACGCCGCGCATCAGCGATAATGACGCTATTATCTTTTTTAATCTGCGCTCAGACCGGGCCAGGCAATTAGCCAAGCCATTTGTTCAGCCCTATTTTGAAAGTAAGAATCCCGGCTCCCCGAAGTACAAACGGAAAAAAATATTAAAAAACATCCAATTTGTGGCCCTGACTGATTTTGGCCCGGATCTGGATAGTATCCTGTCCGCCTATCCGTCTGAAGACGTTAAAGAGACTTTACCGATGCTTTTGCATCAGACCAAGCAGCTTTATATGGCGGAAAGCGAAAAATACGCCCATGTCACCTTCTTTTTTAATGGCGGCTACGCCGCGCCGGTTAATGGCGAGGACCGCATCAATATCCCATCGCCGATGGTAAAATCGTACGACTGCACGCCGGCGATGTCCACGGCAAGAATCACTGCCAAAATCTTAAGCGCGCTGCCCAAGTATGATTTCATCTGCGTCAATTTCGCCTGTCCCGACATGATCGGCCATACCGGCAATATGCAGGCGGCCATTAAGACCGTCAGGGCCGTCGATGGTTATGTAAAAAAGGTGGTGCAGGCGGCTAAGCGTCACCAAGCCGTCGTGCTGATCACCGCCGATCACGGCAACATTGAATATATGTTAAATCTGAATACCAAAGAAATAATTACCGAGCATACCACTAATCCGGTACCGTTCATTGTTGTCTGTCAGGATAAGCTAAGATTAAAAAAAATAACCCATCCGATCTTAGCCAATGTTGCTCCGACTATCTTAAAATTATTTGACATCAACAAGAGCTCTCTAATGAATAAAGAAAGCTTAATTTAATAAATTATGATTGAAAAAAATAAAACTCACCAACCTAAGCCGCTAGTCTTGATTATTCTCGACGGCTGGGGGGTAGCGCCGCCATCAGCTGGTAACGCTATCAGCCAAGCTAAAACTCCTTACATCGATAAATTAATCAAGTCTTACCCCGCTATGACGCTCCACGCCTCCGGCGAAGAAGTCGGATTGTCCTGGGGCGAGATCGGCAATTCCGAGGTTGGACACATGAACCTGGGCGCTGGCAAATTGATTTATCAGAATTTGTCTCGGATTAACCGGTCTATTTCTGATGGATCATTTTTTACTAATAAGGCCTTCTTAGCCGCCATCGAGCATGCCCAAAAAAATAAAAGCTCGCTTCATCTGATGGGGCTGACGTCATCCGGTAATGTTCATAGTTCCATCGAGCATTTATACTCGCTGCTGGATCTTTGCGCCAGAAGCAAACTTAAGAATGTTTTTGTCCATGCCTTTCTCGACGGTCGCGACATGCCCTATAATTCCGGCCTTGATTTCATCCAAAAGCTGGAACAAAAAATGAATGAATTGAAAGTCGGAAAAATCGCTTCCATTTCCGGCCGTTTTTATGCCATGGACAGAGACAATCATTGGGACAGGATCGAGAGCGCTTATTCCGCCATGGTACTGGGCGAAGCCAAAGGGAAATTTACCCTGGCTAAGGAAGCAGTGCAAGCATCCTATGATAATAAAGTTTATGACGAGGAATTCCTGCCGGTGGTCATGATTGACGAGCATAAAAAACCCATCCGGCTCATTCAAAATAACGATAGTGTTATCTTTTTTAACTTTCGTTCCGATCGCGCCCGGGAAATAACCAAGGCTATTATCCTGCCGGGTTTTGAAAAATTCCCGCGCAGTTATTTGGAAAACATTCATTTTGTGGCCATGACTGAATATGAAAAAGATTTGCCGGTAGAAATCGCTTTTACGCCAGAGGCGATTAATGAGCCGCTCGCCAAGGTCTTGGCCGATAATGGACTGAAGCAGCTGCATATTGCTGAAACCGAAAAGTACGCTCACGTCACTTTTTTCTTCAACGGCGGCCGCGAGACGCCCTTTGAAAATGAAGAGCGAATTCTTATTCCTTCGCCAAGAATCTCCGCCTATGACAAAAAACCGGAGATGTCGGCCAAGATTATAACCAAAAAGGCGAGTGAAGCGATAATGAATAATAGTTATGACTTTATTGTCATAAATTTCGCCAATAGCGATATGGTGGCTCACACCGGCAATCTTAAAGCGACCATCAAGGCCTGCGAGGTGATAGATGACTGCCTGAAGCGGCTGCTGGAGATCATTCTGGCCAAAGACGGGCTGGCGATTATTACCGCCGACCATGGCAATGCCGAAGAAATTATCAATCCGCAATCCAATGAAATCGACAAGGAACACAGTACTTATCCGGTGCCATTTATACTAGTCGGCAAGCAGTGGGAAGGCAAAACCGGGGGAGTAAAGGAGATACCAAATTCTGATTTGAGCTTGGTCCAGCCATCAGGGATTCTGGCTGACGTGGCGCCGACGATATTAAAAATCATGAATTTGCCGATACCCGAAGAGATGACAGGAAAAAGCTTGATTTGATGGCCTGGATATAGTAAGATTATCCGGCTATCGGTCAAATGATTAAATAAAGATAAATTATTATGAAAAAAATTCTTAAAAACAGGTGGCTTTGGGCCATCTTAGTGATTATTATTGCCGGCGCCGGCTTTTTTTGGTATCGGGCCGGCATCAATAAAAATAAGCAGGAAATAACAACTGAAGACGTAAAAAGAGGCGCTATCGTCCAAACCGTTTCCGCCACCGGAGCAGTGCAGTCGGCCAAAGAAATAGAATTGAATTTCAATGCCCAGGGTAAAATAATTTTTTTGCCAATCAAGGAAGGTTCCCAGGTCAAGGCCGGACAAATTCTGGCGCGGATCGAGGCTAGCAGTATTGAAGCGCAAGTCAGCCAGCTTCGGGCCGCAGTCAATGCGGCTAATGCCGATTTAGCGAGGGTCAAAGCCGGAGCTTCAGCTGAAGATATTAATTTGACCGCCGCCCAAGTCACTAAGGCGCAGAGCGACATTAATTCTCTAACCAGTAATCAAAATAGCCAATTAATTACCCTGAAAGAGAAAACCATCGATAATTTTGATAGCGCCATTTTCAGCGCTCAGACCGCCTTGGATAAAATTTATAATTATTTCATCAAGGATACCAATATCAAGAACCTGCAATTTACCGACATCCAACTGAGATATTATGTGGAAAATAACTACCAGCTTCAGGTAAAAGCGCTCAGTGATGCCAAGGCGTTGGCGGTGACGGCTAAAAACTCCGGCGACTACAACCAAGTTATAGACGCGGCCAACGGCATCCGTGATTTTTTGCTGACGCTAAACGATTACGTCGATAAATCATTCGTCTTGACCGAGTCGCTGGTTACCAACACTGCTTACCCGCAATCCGTCAAAGACAGCATCAAAGCCGACATTGCCGCTCAGCAGACGGCCGTCTCCGCCGCCCTGAATTCTTTGCAACTGGCAAAAACCAACTTGATTAATTCATCATCCAGCTACCAATCCCAGTTGGATTCCTTAAAAAATAATCTGGCTATCAGCCAAGCGGAGTTGAATTTGAAGCAAGCCGGTCCGCGTAATTTTGAACTGGCCTCGGCCTTAGCTGGTGTCAGCCAAGCCCAGGCCAATTTGGCTGGCGCCGTAGCGTTGCTGTCAAACTATCAAATCATCGCGCCGATTGACGGCCAAGTGACTTTCGTTAATTATGAAATTGGCGAACAGATCCAGGCGGGCAAGTCAGTCATTAAGATGATCGGCAAAGAACAATACGAAATTAAAATAGATATTTCCGAGTCTGATATCACCAAAATAAAAATCGGCGATAAAGCCGGCATTGAGCTTGACGCTTTCGGCTCAGATCACATTTTTTCTGGAACTATTTCTTTTATTGATCCGGCGCAGACGGTAATTTCTGACGTGATTTATTACAAAGCCACCGTCAGTTTTGACAAAGATTCCTGGAACGATCAGATCAAGCCCGGCATGACGGCTAACACCACTATTTCCACGGCGGAAAAGCACGACGTCTTGTATATTCCTCAACGGGCCGTCAAGGTACGCGAAGGCACTCTCGATAAGCCGGGAGACAAATATGTCGAGGTGCTCGCCGGAACGGATCAAATCACCGAAAAAACTATTACCACCGGACTGAAAGCCGATAACGGCCTAGTCGAGATATTATCCGGACTCCAGGAAAAGGAAAAAGTCATCACTTTTAGAAAATAAAAGCTAATTATGTCCCCGCTAATTAAATTAATCGACATAAAAAAGGATTATGTCAATGACGAGGTAGTCACTAAAGTCCTGCATGGAATTTCTTTTGAAATTAATCAAGGCGAATTTGTCGCCATTATGGGTCCCTCCGGATCGGGCAAATCAACCCTGATGCATATTCTTGGCTTCTTAGACAATCTCACCAGCGGAAAATATCTGTTCAGCGGCCGCGACGTCAGCAATTTGGATGAGGATCAGCTGGCAAGAATTAGGAACGAGGAGGTCGGATTTGTCTTTCAGGCCTTTAACTTGCTGCCTAAAACCAGCGTTTTTGAAAATGTCCGCTTACCGCTGCTTTATTCAAAAAAGAAAAATCAAACCGAGCTGGTAACTGCCGCCATCAAATCAGTCGACCTGAATCATCGGATAAAAAACTTTTCCAATCAGCTGTCCGGCGGTGAAAAACAGCGAGTAGCCATTGCCCGGGCGCTGGTCAACAACCCCAGTATTATTTTTGCCGATGAACCGACTGGCAACCTAGACACCAAATCCGGCCAAGCAATCATGGAAATTCTGGAAAAATTAAATAATGATGGCCATACTATAATTTTGGTAACACACGAACATGACACGGCGAGGCATGCCAAGCGCATCATTAAGCTGTGCGACGGCCTGGTCTGCGAGGATCAAGTAGTGAATAATCGGCGCAGCACTAAAGACGGGGAATTGATAAAATAGGAAACCTTCTTGCCATACGGACTATGAATATCAGAGATACTCTAAAACTATCTTTTTTAGTTTTAAAGAAAAATAAAGCCAGGAGCTTCTTGACGGCCCTGGGAATAATCATCGGCATTGCGTCGGTGATTATTATTATTTCCGTCGGCGCCGGCGCTCAAAGCTTGATTATCAATCAGCTCAATTCCATTGGCACCAATTTGGTGGGAATCCTGCCCGGCGCCTCCGATCAAAACGGACCGCCGGCCTCAGCTTTGGGAATCGTCATTACCACCCTAAAATATGAAGACGCTCTCGCCATCGCCAGCCAGGTGCCCAATGTCGAAGCGGTGACTTCTTACAATACCGGCGTCGGCACGGCCGTTTATCAAAACAATAAATCCGATATTAACTTTTACGGCGTCATGGCTGATTACTTAAAAGTAGAAAATGCCGAGCTGGGAACCGGGCGTTTTTTTAATCTTGATGAAGAAAAGGGGAGTGTTCGGGTGGCTATTCTGGGCTACCAAGCGGCGCAGGACTTATTCGGCAACGGCGATCCCCTGGGGAAAACAATCAAAATAAAAAAAGAGTTTTTTGAAGTAATCGGCGTAATGAAAGAAAGGGGGTCTTCGGGATTTCAAAGCCAAGACAGCAATATTTTTATTCCGGTGTCTACGGCGCAAAAAATCATGCTGGGAATCAAGTACGTCAATTACATCAGAGTTAAAATTAACGCTGGCGAGAATATCGACGCGGCCAGCGAAGATATCCGGCTGTTGCTGCGCGATCGCCATAATATTTCGGGAACAGCCGCTGATGATTTTTCCGTGCGTACCACCAAGCAGGCCATTGATATCTTAAAAACCATCACTAACGCCCTTAAATTCTTTTTGGCGGCGATTGCCGGTATTTCGCTTATCGTCGGCGGCGTCGGCGTCATGAATATAATGCTGGCCGCTGTCAATGAACGAGTGCGCGAAATCGGCCTGCGCAAAGCCATTGGCGCCCGCCGTTCCGACATTATGACGCAGTTCATTTTTGAATCCGTAGCCATTACCTTAACCGGCGGCATCGTCGGCATTATTATCGGGGTAATCATTTCTTTTATTATCGCGTTAATCGCCCGTTACCTGGGTTATCAGTGGGATCTGATAGTTTCTCCGCTATCGATTATTGTCGGCTGCGGCGTCGCCTTCGCCGTTGGCTTAATCTTTGGCATTTATCCGGCCAGCCGGGCCGCCAAGCTGAATCCGATCGAGGCGTTAAGATATGAATAATATGGATTTAATTTTACCTTTTAAAATCGCCTGGCAATCACTCTCTCGAAATAAGACCAGGACCTCCCTGACGATACTTGGCATTGCCATTGGCATTGCCGCGGTGATTATCGTGCTCTCCGCCGGAGACAGCTTAAAAGGCCTGATACTCGGCCAAGTAGATGCTTTTGGCAATGACATCATCCAAGTCGAGGTGCGGATTCCTAAAAGAGGAAATTTCGGCAGCGGCGGTGCCATGGCTCAGGGAGTCCAAATAACTACTTTCAAGCTCAGCGAGGCAAACGCCATCGCCAAGCTACCTAATATCAAAAGTTATTACGCTTTAGTGATCGGCCAAGCCGTTGTTTCTTATCTTGACCAGAATAAGACGATAAACTATCTGGGAATTTCTCCTTCTTTTATCGACATTGATAAGGCAAAAATCGCTTCCGGCCGCATGTATAGCAAAGAAGAGGATAATCAATCGGCAAAGGTTGCGGTCTTGGGAGCAAAAGTGCAGCAAAAACTTTTTGGCAACCAAAATCCTGTTGGACAAAGCATAAAAATCGGCCAACAGAAATATCAAGTAATTGGAATTCTAAAAGAAAGAGGCAACGGCTTCGGTTTGGATTTTGACAGCATGGTGTATATTCCCGTGCAAACAGCGCAAAAGTTATTGCTGGGAATCGACTATATCATGTCTTCCGCCTTTCAGGTAAAAGATACCGCTAAGCAAGATGAGACCGCCGCCGCCATTACCGATTTGATGCGCGAAAAGCACGGCATTACCGACAGTCAAGACGATGATTTTGCCGTCACTACGATGGCTGAAGCCAGGGACATGATTAATAAAATATTCGGCGGCATCACCTTGCTGCTCATTTCCATTGCCGGCATCTCACTGCTGGTCGGCGGCGTCGGCATTATGAATATCATGTACGTGTCAGTCACGGAAAGAACTTACGAAATCGGCTTGCGCAAAGCTATTGGCGCCAAAAACAGCCAAATACTTTGGCAATTTCTTTGGGAAGCGATAGTCGTGACTCTGTTTGGGGGATTGATCGGGATCGTCGCCGGAGTTTCTTTATCATTTCTCATCAGCATTATCGCCGGTAATTTCGGCTTCAGCTGGAGCTTTTATCTGCCGCCGCAAGCCATCCTGATCGCCTTCGGCTTTTGCGCCGCTGTCGGCCTGATTTTCGGTTATTATCCCGCCCGCAAAGCGGCCCTGCTTAATCCTATTACCGCCCTAGGCCGAGAATAAATATGAAATTAAATTTTTATAAATTACTGGACAAATTCGATTGGTTTATTTTTTTGCCCATGCTGCTACTAATCGCTTTCGGATTGGCCGCGATTTATAGCGTCGCCCTGGGACGCGGCACCGGCGAATTCATAAATTTCAACAAACAATTGATCTTTATTGCCATCGGCCTGATTATTTTCCTGGCAGCGGCCCAAATCAATTACCGCAGCTGGCAAAAAATCGGTTGGGCCGGTTACCTGGTGTCTTTATTGCTGTTAATCCTAGTCTTAACGCCTCTGGGCTCAACCATTCGCGGTTCGCGCGGCTGGTTTAACTTGGGAATTTTCAGTTTCCAGCCGGTGGAACTGATGAAAGTATTTCTCATTATGGTGCTCGCCGATATCGCCCGGCGCTACGGCCGCACCATCCATAAATTCCGCCATTTGATGTCTATCGGAGTTTTAGCATTGGTGCCGCTGGCATTGGTAATGTTGCAGCCTGATTTTGGATCCGCTCTGGTGTTATTTTTTATCTGGCTGATATCTTTTATTTTAATGGTGAAAAATAAATGGCAGATGTTGCTCGTTATCGGCGGCATTGGCATCCTCTTACTTAGCAGTTGGCTGTTTGTCTTCAAGGATTATCAAAAAGACCGTGTCATCACCTTTTTTAATCCTAATCTCGATCCCTTAGGCCGCGGCTATAACGTCCAGCAATCGGTCATCGCCGTCGGCTCAGGCGGCCTCTTTGGCAAAGGGCTAAGTTTTGGCTCGCAAAGCCAGCTGAAATTCATCCCGGAGAGCCAGACTGACTTTATCTTTTCCGTTATTGCCGAGGAATTGGGGCTTGTCGGCGTGCTTTTTATTTTAGCTTTCTTTAGCCTGCTCTTTTACCGCATTTATAAAATTGCCATTCGCGCCCCGGACGACTTCTCGCTGTTTTTTTGCTTACTGGTCCTAGCGCTATTATTTATCCATATTTTCATTAACATCGGCATGTGCATCGGCCTTTTGCCGGTAACCGGTATTTCTTTGCCCCTGGTCTCTTATGGCGGCAGTTTTTTGGTCACTATTATCTTTATTTTAGGAATAATCATCAATATCAATAAAAACAAAATTATTCCGCGCTAATGATCAGTTGACGTTCAATTGCCATTTTGTCATAATGAATTCATATGAAAAACATGTTCAGCGGCCATAATTTTGGCAAATTATCCAATGAATCAATAAAAATCATTTCTAATTGCCCGGCTTGCGATTTGCCTTATAATTCCTTGGAAGCAAAAATTCTCAAAGAAAACGGCCAGTCGCATCTGCTTTACATCAAATGCCGGCATTGTTTATCGTCTCTTATCGCCCTGATAACTTTTAGCGCCTATGGCATCAGCTCCTTGGGCCTGATCACTGATTTAAGCGGCCAGGAAATCAGCCGACACCAAGAGGAAAGTCCGTTAACCAGCGAGGAACTGCTGGAATCGTATTCACTGCTAAAAAACGGCGAATCACTGGCGGCTCTCTTGACAAAGAATGATTTTTAAGCTAAATTGGGATAACTAATATTAATCTCTTAAAAAAAGTTATGACTCTTAAATTAGACGCTAAAAAAAGGGAACTTACCGGTAAAAAAGCAACTTTACTCAGACAAAACAACAAAATCCCAGCGGTACTTTACGGCCATGGGATTAAAAATGAAAATCTGGAATTGGATTATATCACTTTTGAAAAAGTCTATAATGAGGCGGGAGAGAGTACTATCATTGACCTAGCGATCGATAATCAGCAACCGCTAAAGACGCTGATTTCCGATTTGCAGCATGATCCGATAAAAAATCGCATTTCCCATGTTGACTTTCTGCAAATCAAAATGGACGAAAAGATCCATGCCCATATCCAAATAAAATTCGTCGGTGAGTCTAAAATCGTCAAAGAAGACGGCGGACTGCTGGTTCACAATATCACGGAAGTGGAAGTCAAATGCTTCCCCGGGGATTTGATCCATGAAATTGACGTCGATGTTTCCCAGCTGCAGAATTTTGATGACGCTATTACCATTAAAGATCTGCCGATCCCCAAAACCATAGAAATTCTCCATCATGAGCCTGCTGACGTGGTCGTACTGGCCACCAAGCCGAAAGAAGAAAAAATTGAAGAACCTATCGCTACTGAAATTCCTACTGAAGCTGCCGCTACTGAAGCTGCCGCTACTGAGGAAAAGAAGGAAGAAAAAAATAACCTCCATGCTACCAAAAAGGAAGAAAAAAAGTAACCTTCATACTATGAAAAAGCCCCGTTTAAAATCGGGGTTTTTTTAATGATTTTTTAACTATTGACAAGAGACATTGACTTTTTCTTAATGTTTTCCTATAATTACTAATGTTACCTCTAGGGAATTGGCGCCTTGGCTGACGTCGGCTGCGACGGAAAGGAGGCCTGCGTGCTCAGCTTACATCAGAATCAGGACGCCGTTTCACCCCGCATTGGCTAGTGCTAGCGGTACGGAAAAAAAAGAGGTGCATTACTGGTAGTCCCGGCAAGGAGTGGCTTTGCCGCTTCGCTGGCTGCCAAGTGCGGTGGCAATTGCGCGCTGTGTCAAACGCGCAATGCGTGTCAAGCGTTTAACCGAGGAGGAGAGGTTGCGGCATGGTCTCTATCAGATCCCCCGACAACTAGGGCGGAGGACATAGGTCGCGGAGACAATCCGCAGACCACCAACAACTGGGCTTCGTCTGGAGCCTAACATGAAGTCGTTAGTTATGTATTATGTAATGCAATATTGCGCTAAACGCTGCGCAATTAACAGGCTGACTCGGCTTTGAGTACTGGTTTTTACGACGCGGTTGGCGTATCAAGAAAAGCAGTGTGCTGCAACCCTGTGAAAAGAGCATGTGTTCCTTGCATGCCTGCAGACGTACAGGCCACCTTTGGACACAGCAGATGTCCTATAGCGCCGCAGTTCAAACCGACCAGAGACCGTGGTTGCCAAAGCACCACGAGTAACACAATTCATCAAGCTCAATGGCCCAGCCAGCGAGCTTGTTTCTTTTTTATTGAAACTATCCTATAACTTATAATCAACCGAATCAGTGCCGTTCCCTTATAATTAATCACCTTTAGATCGTATTTATCGCCGCAAATCCTAAGAAAAATCCGCCGCGCCAGCTTAATCTGTTTACTGCCGATTTCCAGAAAAATCGCCGTCGGCAGCTTTCTAAAAACCATTAATTTTTCTAATAGACTAATATAATCACCCAGCCCATTTTTATTGGCAAATAAAGCAGAATCCGGCTCATACTTCAAGGCCGGGCAATTGTGATAAAAAAACCGCTTTTTGTCTTTATCTAAGTAGGGGAGATTAGCGGCAATAATATCCGGCAATATCTTTTTCTTTGCCAATGCTGCAACATCACCGCGGTAAAATTCAACCGCGGTTTTGTTTTTTTGAGAATTTTTTCTAGCAATTTTTAGGGCCGCAGCCGAAACATCCAAACCAATGACTTGAGCCGCGGGCAATTTCTTTTTCAAAACAACGGCAATACAGCCGGAGCCGGTTCCGATATCAGCAATGATGCTTTTCCCCCTAGCTGATTTTTCAACATAGCCAATAATCTCCTCAACCATGAATTCCGTTTCCGGCCGGGGAATTAAGACATTATTATTGACATGAAAATCAAGACCAAAAAATTCCTTCTGTCCGGTGAGATAGGCCAGGGGATAATTTTTGAGCCGTTTTTTCCAAAGCCGCCTGAATTTAGATACCTGGGTTTTTGATAATTTGATCTCGGGATGAGCAAAAATATGCTCCCTAGGGTGATGAAGGATGTGGGCAAGCAATATTTCTTGATCTAATCTTAGCTGTTGCGGCAGATCCAGCGTCTTTAAAAATTGATTAACTGTCATAATAAATATTTAAATTTAAACAAAAATAAATACAAAGCAACCCCTTGACAAAACAGCTCATCGGCAGTATGATTTGACGATCCCCCTTAGGGGGAGGCGGGGCAAGTCCCCGCAGCTTTCTTCATCACCGCACCACAAAACAAACAACTTTAGGAGGATAAATACCCATGATGCACGGAACCGAGTTCAAACCATTGTTCGCCCAGCTAATTGTGGGGGAACTCGGGCTCGAGTGCCTCCATGAGGTTATAAGCAGGGTGAGACAAGAAATCTGGGCCAATAACCCAGTACTTAAAGAGATCGGCTGGAGCCAGGAGGAGGCTCTGCGAAGGCTCGGCCACTACGAGGCTATGATCCTAAAGAAAGAAGCGACCAGGCTCGCCAATCGGCTCTGCGAAGGCGAAGCAACTGCCGAAGGGGCCAGAGCGCTATCGCCGATACTGTTGGCGGCTGAGAAAGATCGGAAGATCAATCTTGAACAATTTGGCCTGCGCCGAAATGATGACACTGGGGAAGTCGCTCTGCTGGAAGAAATTGCCAATCGCTTGGCGGCCGAAAACAGCAAGACGAGCCCAGTGCCACCCGTCAGCACGATCATTCGTCCTGCCGGTGCGATCGTCCGAGTCGATTTTCGACGGCACACCGTCGTCCTCGATGATGCCGTCCACTCCTGATCACCCGGTCACTCATTACCGCCGCTCCCCGCTAGAGCTCTCATCCCCGTCTCACGCTCACGCCAAAACTCCCGACCACAGCCACGCATTTCCGCACTGTGGTCTTTTCTTTTTTTTATAAAAATTATTTAATGCTCTCAGCGATATACTGCGCCCTGACCGCTTCAATAATCGGCTCAATATTGCCCTCCATAACGTTGGCGATATTGCCGAAATTCTGATTAATGCGGTGATCGGTAATCCGGTCTTGAGGAAAATTATAAGTCCGGATTTTTTCGCTGCGATCGCCGGTACCGATCTGGGCTTGGCGAGCGGCGCCGAGTTTTTTGCTTTCTTCTTCTTTTTTTAGAGCCAGCAAGCGCGAACGCAGCACCAGCATGGCTTTTTCACGATTTTGCAGCTGGGAACGCTCATCCTGGCAAGAAACCACCGTATTGGTCGGCAAGTGGGTGATGCGCACTGCCGAATAAGTCGTATTGACGCTCTGGCCGCCATGGCCGCCGGCGCAAAAGGTATCAATTCGCAAATCTTTTGGATCAATTACCAGATCAACTTCCTCCGCCTCCGGCAATACCGCCACCGTAACCGTGGAGGTGTGGACGCGGCCTTTTTTCTCTGTTTCCGGCACGCGCTGGACGCGGTGCACGCCGGACTCGAATTTCATTAGGCTAAAAACGTCCCGCCCCTTAATCTCAAAAATCACTTCCTTAAAGCCGCCGATGCCGATGCGATTTTCCGAAAGCAACTTGGTTTTCCATCTCTTGCCCTCGGCATAACGCATATACAACCGGAATAATTCGGCGGCAAATAAAGCCGACTCATCTCCACCGGCTCCAGCCCTGATTTCAACAATGGCATTACGTTTGTCACTGGGATCTTTTGGTACCAATAAAAAGGTTACCTCTTTTTCCAAATCGGCCTTTTGCCGCAACAGCTCTTGTTCTTCTTCCAAAGATATTTTTTGCAGCTCCTGATCATCAGAACTATCGGCAATCATTTGGCGGACAGACATTAAATCAGAGTTAACTTTGTCCAGTCTTTTCTTGGCGCTGATGATTTCTTTTAAATCCTCGTATTCTTGGCCGGTCTCTTTTATTCTCTGGGGATCAGAAACTACCGCCTCATTTTGCATGAGGCGTTCCAATTCTTCAAATCGCCGCTGGATTGATTCTAATTTTTCGTTCATATAATTAATAATATTATAGCAAATTTACTAAACAAAAAGAACCCGGAGAGACAGCCGCGGGTCCTTTGATAAATATCAGTTATTTGCCTTCTTTTTTGGTGGTTTTGGCTTTTTTGATCTCTTTTTGTTTTTCCTTTTTGACCTTCTTGCTTCTAGTGGCGGTTTTTAGTTCCAGACGCTTAGTAAATTTATCAACGCGTCTGGCAGTATCCAGTAATTTCTGCTTGCCCGTATAAAAAGGATGGCAAGCCGAACAGATTTCCACGCTGATTTCCGGCATCGTTGAGCCGACAATAAAAGTATGGCCGCAGGCGCAGGAAACTTTGGCTTTAGGGAAATATTGCGGATGGATGTCTTTCTTCATAAAAAAATTATTTCTAACTGAAGATATTATAGGCGAAGAAATATGTAAAGTCAATATTTATGGGGTAAGGGTGTCTGTCGCGGCAGGGCACCCTATGATGTGATGAATGCTTGGCTCACCCGTACGTACAGGCGCCTGGAATGCCTAGCCCGACAAGATGAATTAATCTTGTTGTTAGCACCCATGTGGAGAGGCGATCCTCCGCGAGGACTGGAAAACCCGGTTTTGGTTTCCTGATGCCGGCTTTGGCATCCGCTAAGGCTGAGGGGTTTCCCAGCCAATGATACATGCAGAAGGATACATGCAGAAGAAGGAGAAACTGTCTCCAAGCTTTCTTGCCAAGAGCAAGAATGACACACCTTGCTCGCTGCCGCGGCCGTACAAGCTGCCAGTAAATCTAGCCGCAGCAGCGCCTAAAGGGCTTCATCATCAACATCGGCTTAAACTCTAGCATTTAATAATTTTTTTGTCAATTCCCTGGTGATTACAGAAAATATTGACAAATGCCCAGATATTTGTTAAATTTAATCTTGCATTAATTAATAAATATCCCTCATACTTTTAATTTTCCTTGTCCCGCCTGACAGGCCGGATCATAAAAGTAGAGGCCGAAAGGAAAAATTATGTCTTTACCGACAATCAGCGAATTGCTGCAATCCGGCGTGCATTTTGGCCACCAAAAAAGCCGCTGGCACCCCAAGATGAAACCCTATCTCTTTACTGAGAGAAATGGCATCTACATCATCGATCTGGAAAAAACTCTAGAGAAGCTGGCAGAGGCGGCCGCCCACGTCAAAAAAATAGCTATGGGCGGCGGTCTTGTTTTATTTGTGGGGACAAAGAAACAAGGCCAGAAAATATTAGAGAAATATGCCAAAGACTGCGGCATGCCGTTCGTCACCGAGCGCTGGGTGGGGGGATTCTTCACCAACTTCATCAACGTCAGCAAATTGATCAAAAAATACAAATCGCTCAAAGAGCAGAAGGAGAGCGGCGCTCTGCACAAATACACCAAAAAGGAGCAGTCGGATTTTGGCAAAGAAATCGAAAAATTGCAGAAGACCGTCGGCGGACTGACCGAAGTCAATAAATTGCCGGAGGCTATTTTTGTCCTCGACGCCAAAAAGGAAAAAACCGCTATCGCCGAAGCCCGCAAGAAAAAAATCGCCATCGTCGGCTTTTGCGATGCCAATACTAATCCGGAATTGCTTGATTATCCGATCCCGGCCAATGATGACGCCGTCAAATCAATTGACATCATCACCAAGACGATTGCCGAGGCCATCAAAGAGGGCAAGACTGAGTTAAAAAATAAAAATTAATAATTTCAAATACCATGCCTATCGATCTCAAGATCATCTCCGAACTCCGCGATAAGACCGGAATCGGAATCAACGACTGCAAGGCCGCGTTGGAAGAATCCGGCGGCGATATAAGTTTGGCCATTGAAATCCTGCGCAAAAAAGGCGAGCTTAAAGCCGCCAAAAAAGCTGACCGCGCCGCCAAAGAAGGCGTCATTGCCTTCGTAGAAAAAAACGGCCGGCTCGCTGTCGTCACCCTAAACTGCGAGACCGACTTTGTCGCCCGCACCGACGATTTTAATTCTACCGTTGAGAATTTTGCCGCCAAACTGTTAGAACTGACTAACGAAGCCGCTTTCCGCGCTTGGGCCGAAGAATATATCAAAAACGAGTTAGTCATGAAAATCGGTGAAAACTTGCAGCTGGGCGGCTGTGGAATTTTTTCCGGACCGGTAATAGGAAGTTATCTTCATTCCAATAAAAAAATCGCCGGCGTAGTAATTATTTCCGGCGGCGCTAAGGAACTGGCCAAAGACCTGGCTATGCAAGTAGCGGCCATGTCTCCCCGATACCTTAACCCGGAAAGCGTGCCGGCCGCCGACATTGATAAGGAAAAAGAAATTTACCGCGAACAATTAAAAAACGAAAACAAGCCGGAAGCCATCTGGGATAAAATCATCGACGGCAAGCTGGCAAAATTCTATGAAGAAAATTGCCTCGGCAGCCAGCGCTTCATCAAGGATGATGATAAAAAAATCAAGGATCTGCTGGGTGCCAACCAGCTGATTTCCTTTGCTAGATTCCAAGTATAAAAAATATTACATGCAAGCAATACTCATATCAATCAATGCCTGGGAAAGAATCATGGCGCTTAATCCCAACGGACTGCGGCTGTCCCTGGGCGACTCTGTAGCCATTGCCTGCGAACACGGGCAAGAACTGGGAAAAATAATCGAATTCCAGGAGCTGACTGAGGCTCAGCTCCAAGAAACACCTATAGGCAATATTGTTGAACGGGTCGCTTCGGCCGAAGACTTCTCTAGCAATAACGCCAATAACCGAGACGCGGAAGCTGTCTTGGAGTATTGCCATCGCGCCATTAAAAAACATAATCTGGAAATGAAGCTGGTTGACGTCCACACTTCGCTCGACGGCCAGCGGGTCACCTTTGCTTTTATTGCCGACGGCCGCGTCGATTTCCGCGAACTGGTCAAAGACCTCAGCCGCCACTATCAAAAAAATATCCGCCTCCACCAATTGGGCGTGCGCGATGAAGCCAAAATCACCGGCGACATCGGCTGTTGCGGCTTGACGCAGTGCTGTATCGGACACCTGAAAAAACTCGGCAACGTGACGAGCGAGTTTGCCGAGCACCAGCAAGTAGTCCATCGCGGCTCGGAGCGCCTCTCCGGCGTCTGCGGCCGCCTCAAGTGCTGCCTGGCTTATGAAGAATCACATTATCAGGAATTAATTGGCAAGCTACCGGCCGTAGGCACCCGGGTACGCACCAAACACGGCCGCGGCGAAGTCATCGGCTGGCATGTCCTGCGCGGCAGCGTCAACGTCCGCCTTGATCCGGAAAAAGAAGGGGATAAGCCGATAATCGTGGAGATACCGATTGTTAATAAGGAAGCTGAGAAGGAAAAATAAATTTTACTTTATAAAAAACTGCCGGCTTACGTGTCGGCAGTTTTTTTATGATAATAGAAATCAAATAAAAAAAAGCCCCGCTAGTCATACTGACCAAGCGGAGCCAGAATTCAAGGGAAACAAGGCGCCCAAAGCTTCCAGCGTCCCAGAGTCCGAAGGCCGAAAGTTACTTGCCGACGGGGGCGGGAACGAGCCAACGCCAAGCCTCACGGAGACCGCGGCCAGGCCAGCCGAAGCGCGGCCTGCCGTTCGAGCCCACAAACGGAAAGTCGGCATAGCCGCGCGGACCGGCCCACGCAGAATCGGCAATGCCGACGGGGCCATTGCCATCGGGTGTGGGGTACTCGGCTCGGAAGGCCTGTAGCCACTGGCCCTCAGGCGTGGGGCCGTGAGCCGTTTCCAGCGCCTTCCTGGCTTCAGCCAGATTGGACTGATAGCCAACCTTAACGAGCATGAACCGGCGCGTCTGCGTTCCTGTGACGGTTTTGCCTTTGTGCTTCCAGCCGTCGGAGTAGTAGCCGAAATCTCTGACCATGCCAAGCGGAACATTCTTGGGATCATCGCCATTGAGCGTCAACTCAATAACTTCTCCCACTTGCGGGTATGTCTTAGCCATGCCGTGGTTCTCCTTCTTCAGGTTTGCCCTGTCTCTGCCAATTCTTGCCCAATTTCAATGCTTACATCCTTTAGGTTGCAAATTTTCTTCATAATCTAAAGGATGTAAGCATAATTCCCCGCAAATGCCTTGTTTTATTACTAAAGAGCCATGATTTAACCTACGTCGCATTATAGCAAATTTAGATAATTATGCCAAGTGTCTGTCAATATTCATCAACTTTTGTTATAATTAAATCAATTAAATCTAACACTTAAGCCATATGATAAAAATCGCCATCAACGGCTTCGGCCGCATCGGCCGCTCTGCCTTCAAAATCGCCCTGACCAAAAAAAACGCCCAGGTGGTCGCCATCAATGATCTGACTGATACCCGAACTTTGGCCTATATGTTGCGCTATGATTCTGCCTATGGACGCTATGGGCATAAAGTCGGTTATGACGCCAAAAATATCATCGTAGACGGCAAAAAATATCCCGTCTTTGCCAAAAAAGATCCGGCCAAGTTGCCTTGGAAAAAAATCGGAGTTGATGTTGTTTTGGAATGCACTGGAGTTTTTGAAAAAAAAGCTGATTTGCAGCTGCACCTCAAAGCCGGGGCTAAAAAAGTCGTCTTATCGGCACCCGCCAAAGACGAGGTGCAGACGCTGGTTTTTGGCACGGAGCTGACCAAAAAAACACTGGGCAAAAATGATAAGATAGTTTCCAATGCTTCCTGCACTACTAACTGTATTTCTCCGGTGATGCAGATATTGCATTCTGTCTACGGCGTCGAGAAAGCAATCATGACTACTGTTCATGCCTATACGGCGAGCCAGAAATTGGTAGACGGCCCCGACTCCAAAGATTTGCGGCGGGGGAGAGCCGGTGCCGCCAATATGGCGCCCTCAACCACCGGTGCCGCCAAAGCCACTATTCTGACGATTCCCGAATTAAAAGATAAATTCGACGGAATTTCCATCCGTGTTCCCGTGATTTGCGGCTCACTGTCGGATATCACCGCGATACTAAAGAAAAATACGACCGTTGAGGAAATAAATAAAACTTTCAAAAAATTTTCCAGCCACCCGATGTACAAGAATATTCTGGGGGTGACCGGCCCGGATGACGAACTGGCCTCCACTGACATCATCGGCACGACTCAATCGGCGATTATTGATCTTAAATTTACCCGGGTGGTCGGCGGCAATCTGGTAAAAATCCTCGCGTGGTATGACAATGAGTGGGGTTATTCCAACCGGCTGGTAGAAATGGCTTTAGCTGTCTAAAAACTGCCCAAAAACTTTAAAAATCTCGCCAAAAGGCGGGTTTTTTATTGATTTTCTTACTTATTTTCTTAGGGTCTTGCGATTTTTAATTCTTTTTGCTAAAATAAAATAGTTTTAAATTACCTGATTCACAGTCAAATGGCCTCGAAATTATTTGAAAGCATGACCAAGACCGGACCAAGAAGCCGCCTTCGCTGGGCGATTTTTGGTATTATCATCTTATTTTTAATAACCGGTTTTATTGATCTGCTGGGCCAGAAAAATCAAATTACTACGGCCATAGATGCTGGGCTCTCAGCCGTCCCGATAGTTAAAGACTTAAAAATCTGGCCGATCTGGCAAAAAAACCCGGTTGACAACAGCCAGCGCTTAGCTTGGAAAAGCATCAAAGAAATCGAGCTCCCCGGTTACGGCCCGTATTTCCATCTCGGTCTTGATCTGCTCGGCGGCACCCAGCTTATTTATAATGCCGATGTCAGCCAAGTACCGGAAGCCGAGCGGGCTGATTCGCTGTCCGGAGTCCGCGATGTTATTGAGCGCCGCGTCAATGCCATGGGCGTTTCCGAGCCATTAGTCCAGACTAATCAGGTTGGCGGAAATTGGCGCGTATTAGTGGAATTGGCCGGAGTTTATGATGTCAATGCCGCCATCAAGATGATCGGCGAGACTCCGCTTTTGGAATTCAAAGAAGAAAATCCGGCCGCGACCAAATTGACTGCCGATCAGCAAAAACAATTGGATCAGATGAATTTTGATGTTTTAAAAAATGCCCAAGATACTCTTGATAAAATTAAAAAAGGCGAAGACTTTGCCACACTGGCCAAGCAATTAAGCGAGGATCCGGGCAGTAAGGACAGCGGCGGCCTATATAAAGGCGTTAAGAAAGGCCAATTCGTGCCGGAATTTGATGAAGCGGTTTTTACCAAGCTGAAGCCGGGAGAAATTTATCCGGAGCTAGTCAAAACAGTTTATGGCTACCACATCATAAAATTGGAGGCGTTAAGCGGCGAGGGCGATAATAAAGTTGTCGATGTCCGCCATATATTATTCAAGACAAAAACTGCCGCCGATTTGGGAATCACCGTACAGCAGGAATGGCTCAGCACGAAGCTGACCGGCAAGCAGCTCAAAAAAGCTCGCATCGAATTTGATCAGACTACCGGCAGCGCCCAGGTCTCTTTGGAATTCAATGATGAAGGCGCCAAGTTATTCGGCGAGATTACTACCAGAAATAATGGCAAACCGGTCGCTATTTTCTTGGATGGCGAACCCATCAGTACCCCCAGGGTTAATGAACCGATCCTGACCGGCAAGGCCGTTATTAGCGGCAATTTCACCGTGCAAGAGGCCAAGTTATTGGCCCAACGGCTTAACGCCGGCGCTCTGCCGGTACCGATTACCCTGATTTCTCAGACCACTGTCGGAGCGACACTGGGCAACGAATCGGTGCATAAAAGCTTGTTTGCCGGCCTGATCGGTCTATTGCTGGTGGCAATTTTTATGATTTTGTATTACCGTCTGCCGGGCGTGCTGTCAGTGATTGCTTTGCTTATCTACACCACTATCGCTTTATTTATTTTCAAGATGATTCCGGTTACGATGACTTTGGCGGGCATTGCCGGCTTTATTCTGTCTATCGGCATGGCCGTGGACGCCAATGTGCTTATTTTTGAACGCCTAAAAGAAGAGCTGAAAGGCGGCCGCGAGCTGGGCAACGCCATTGACGAGGGCTTCAGACGCGCCTGGAGCTCCATCCGCGACTCCAATATTTCCTCGCTGATCACCTGCGTGATTCTCTTCTGGTTCGGTTCCAGCATTATCCGCGGCTTTGCTTTCACTCTGGCTATCGGCATCTTGGTCTCCATGTTTTCCGCCATTACTATCACCAGGCAATTGCTGATCCTGGCAGCCAAATGGCGCATTAGTAAAGCCAGATGGCTTTATCGGGTAAAAAAATAATTTATGCTTAGAATAATCCAAAATCGAAAAATCAATTATTCCATTTCCGCAATTCTGGCGATTATCAGTATTGTCAGTTTGGTGATGTGGGGCCTCAAGCTGGGCTTGGATTTCACCGGCGGCAGCTTGACGGAAGTCAATTTCAGCAATAGCCGGCCGGCCAATAATGAGGTCTCCGGCCAGCTGGCTGATCTTAATCTGGGCGACTTAAAAATCCAAACCGCTGACGAAAAGGGGATTATCCTGAGATTTAAGGCGGTTGATGAAGAAACCCACCAAAAAATAATCAAAGAATTAAAAGATAAAAATCAAGGCCAAGAAGTGAAAGAATTGCGTTTTGAATCAGTCGGCCCGGTCATCGGCGAGGAATTGAAAAATAAAGCCTGGCTGGCGCTTATTCTGGCATCGCTGGCAATCATCTTATATATCGCTTACGCTTTCCGCAAAGTCTCCAAACCGGTCGCTTCTTGGAAATACGGCGTCGCCGCTGTCGTCGCCTTGCTTCATGACATTTTAATTGTCACCGGCTTATTCTCGCTGCTGGGTCATTTTATGGGCATTGAAGTGGATAGCTTATTTATTACCGCCTTGCTGACGGTTTTGGGCTTTTCCGTTCATGATACGATCGTCGTTTTCGACCGCACCAGAGAAAATCTCTCCAAGCATTACAGCGGTAATTTCGAAGACGTGGTCAATGACAGCGTTAATCAGACAGTTTCCCGCTCAATCAATACTTCTGTAACCACTTTATTGGCATTATTGGCGCTGTACATCTTCGGCGGCGACAGCACTAGGTATTTTGTCTTGGCGCTTATCGCCGGCATCATTGTCGGCACCTATTCCTCGATTTTTGTCGCTAGTCCGATAGTCGTTGACTGGAACCGCTTTGCTAAGCGTCTCAAGAGCAAATAATTGACAAATTTGCGGATTCTGCTATACTAAAACAATTGAAATAATACCAAAACAATGAAATTAGCAGTCATTAAAACCGGCGGCAAGCAATATGTTGTAGCCGAAAAAGCTAGACTAAGGATTGAAAAGTTGGACGTAGCTGATGGAGCTGCCGTGGAGTTTGATGCCCTGCTCGTCGCCGACGGCGATAAAGTAGAAATCGGCACCCCGCTAGCCGGCAAAGTCCAAGGCAAGGCGGTCAGGCAGGGAAGAGCAGCTAAAGTGATCGGCGTCAAATTCAAACGCAAAACCAGAGAAAAAAAGAAATTCGGGCATCGCCAGAACTATACAGAAGTGGAGATCACCAAAATTTAATGTCCCCGAGCTCGTCCCGCCATGGCGGGACGAGCTTTTGATTTAGATAATTTTAGTAACAGCTTTCCCCAAGAGAGCTGCTATTATCTTTTAGTGAAAAGTGGAAAACTAATTTGGCTGACGCGGACAATTTGTGTTATAATTAAACGGTAAATATAATTTAATTATGACTTTAAAGCCAATCAGAAAAAAGATTCTGGCCGGTTATTTGCGTGAACTCAAAAAAACCGCTAAACAATCGCAAAAAAAAGTCCGGGTGGCGGCTAAAAGGGTTGCCAAAAAAGCTGTAAAGAAAAAAACCGCCAAAAAACAGATCACCGGAAAAAATAGCTTGGAAAGAAGTATCGTCCGGCTCACTAAGGACACTGATCGCGATGGCCTGTCCGACTACCAAGAATATCTCTATGGCACCGATCCGCTCGATCCCGATACTGATCATGACGGGTTATCAGATTACGAGGAAATAAAATTGTTTCAAACCGATCCCCGCGATCCTGATACCAATAAAAACGGCCTTACTGATGGCGAAGAAGTAAAATTAGGCCGCAACCCCCGCGGGCAAGGCCTGCTCAAGGATCTGTTTATTCCTTATTTTGGCAATAATTTCCAGCCGAATTTTCTCAAGCCGCACCGCATTGCTTGGTATTCAATCACGGCTATGGTTATCAAGGCGGTAGTAATGCTCACTATCGCCATAATTCCTCTAAGCGCCTGGCTGACGCCGGACATCGCCAGCGAACAATCGCAAAAAATCGTCGCCCTAACCAATGAAATCCGCGGCAGTCTGGGGCTAAATAAACTCATAGTCAGCAATAAACTAGCTGACGCGGCCGCTAATAAGGCCAAAGACATGGTCATCAACCAGTACTTTTCCCATACCAGTCCGCGCGGCCATACTCTCAATTATTGGCTCAAAAACGTCAATTACAGCTATGACGTAGCCGGCGAAAACCTGGCCATGGGCTTTAGCGACGCCAATCAAGTCATGAACGCCTGGACTAAAAGCAAAACCCATTATACCAATATAATCGACCCTAGCTACAGGGAAATCGGCGTCGCCATGATCTCCGGCAGCTATTATGATCATGATACTACTTTTGTCGCGCAATTTTTTGGTTCTCCTAAAACCGCTACCGAAAGCAATTACCAAACCAAAATTGTCAGGCAAATAACCACTGAGCCCCAAAACACTCTTGCCGATCAATTGAGAAAGAACAACGCTCCCGCCAGGATCTTGGGGCAAAAAACAGCCTCAGCGCCGCTAGTCAAGCCGACTCTAATTTATCCGGAATCCAGCTCAATTTTTAAAGACAGCGAGCTCACATTGAAAATCCTGGCTCCGGAAGCGGAAAAAATCTATATAATTGATAAAGATAAACAGATTGAATCAATAATAAAAAATGCCGGCGGTTATTTTGAAAGCATAGTGAATCTTGAAGAAGGCCGGCATGAACTGATTTTGAAGTCGGTCAGGGGAGGGGAGATCGCCACTTCTTCCGTTTATAAATTGGAAATAGACCAGACCGCGCCGATCGTCGATCAGAAAAAGACCAAGATAATCGTCAGCACGCCGCCATCGCGCACGGA
>CAIOLF010000002.1 GCA_903859075.1 Candidatus Buchananbacteria bacterium | reverse complement strand
TACTGGGGATTTTGCATTAAAATAATCTAAAAATCAAGCCGCCATTTCACCGCCAGAATCTCCCGGCAAATCTTCCGGAATCTTGAATTTTCCATTAAGCCAGCCAATCGCCCCTTTTAAATTATTCACTTTGAAAGTCTCACCGTTACCGGCAAATCTGGCCCAATTACTGCCAACTTTTATTTCTCCGGTTTTAAAATTAAATTCCAATTTACCGCCGGGACCGCCGATATGCCGGAAAATAACTCCGCTGCCCGTTGTGTCCACCTTGGCGTCGACAATATTCAACTTTTCGCCAAAAAGCGTTTTAATCCAAGCCGAGCTATCATTGCTTTTATGTTCGGCTAGCAACTTGGCCAACGCCGATTCTTGTCCCATCGACCAGGAGTTATTATCGAGTTTTTGAGTCCAGGACAATATTTCCGCTATCTTACCCTCACCGATCTTTAGCTCCGATAAATCCCTAAACACCCGAAACTGGGTGATATCAAATTTGCCATGACCGATGACAAATAATTCGCCGTGATTGTTTAGCGCCTTGATGGCGGCTTCAAAAATACTATTAGGAACGATTCCCTGCTCAAAATTAAAACCGCTAAGACCGACATCGGGCGCTTGGGCCAGATTAATCAAATGCATGGCCTGTTCCCGATTGAGGCCATTATGCAACTGAGCGGCAACTTCATCAATATTGTGCCCGAATCTTGCCAATTGATCGCCTAACTCATGGGCGTAGGCGTTAAAATCGGTCGTTGAAGTTAAAGTTTGCGTCTCACTGAAATTCAACAAAGCGCTGCCATTTTTTAAGATGAAGGCATCAGGAATATTGTCATGATTTTTATCTTCAAAAATCACTTCGTATAGGGTTGATTCGGCCGGTCCGCGCTCGCCGCCAAGAGAAGCGGCATGATGGCTTAGATCTTTAAATGCCTGGGAGTGCTGCTCAATAAAATCGGTGGCCGTGGCGTAATGGTAATTGCCTCGCGCTTCCCAAGGCAAATTGTCGACAGAGCTGCCGCCATCGGGTGAAACCGTTTTTTCTGCCATTTCTGTCGCGGCCGCAGCCGCTTTTTTAGCTGTTTCTTTTGCCGCTTTAGCCACACCCTTAAGATATTCGTATTCTTCCGTTTTTTCTCCCGGCGCGCCTTCAAAGGCCGCTCCAGCGGCGTGCTCTTCCATTGGCTTACCGCCGAGATATTCATGGATGCTGGGATTTTTTCCATCGCCCGTGAGCACATAGGCCGCCTTATCAATTCCCGCCGTCCCAATGCGCACTTCCGCGCCGGTCTTGGCATCAACATAGCCGGTTTCAATGGCAATCTGATGCGCTTTGACGCCGGCCCAATGGCTTAATTCCGCCGGCTTGCCTTTAAAGCCAAATTTTTCAGCATTCTCCTTCAATTGCCTAATCAAAGCATGTTCAATGCCTTCTCCTTTATGGATTGTGGCCGCGGTAATTTGTCCTTCAGTAACGGACGCCGTTTCCGGACCGGCAACACCAGATCCTTCCGGCGCCGGCGGCCCCTCTAATGATTCCGGGCTCATATTGCCAGCTCCGATTGGCGGTATTGCTGCCGCCTTAGCATCCTGCATGTCACGCAATCTTTCTTCCAAATCAGAAATTGCCTTCAGCTCTCCTTTGTGGCCAAAAAAATTTTCGTAAGCATAAGCAGCTCCCGTAATTAACGTTCGCAAGGTCAAGGCAAGCACCACTGTTTTGGCTAAAGTTTCGCCGACCTTAAGACCGGCTGCCAGACTGTCAACTTCGCCGAACTGCGTAACCGCTCTGTCATATTCATTCAATTTTATCTTATATTTGCGCAGGACGGCTTCCTTTTTTGCCTGCTTAATTTTTTTATCTATTTTTTTATCTTCTTCTATCTCTTTGATCTGATTGACAACCGCTTCCACGTCATTTTTTACTTTATTATGTATCGATCCTTCCATGAATTGGCGCGATTTTTGCCAAATTTTGGCGAACATGCCGCTCTCCGCTTCCGGCGTCCATTCATATTGCTTCATGTGTTGCTGGTACCTATCAATAAAACCCTTCTTTTGGGCAACCTTCTTCGCAGCGCTTAATTCATCATTTCCTTCGATGTCTAAAATAACATCATTCAACGTCTTAAGCTCCCTCTCTAGATTTTCAAATATTTTTTCATCGCCGGCATTAACGCTGATTTCATGCACCTCATGAACTTCTTCTTCCTGTTGCGTCTTTCTACCGTCTTTATCCTCAAATTCAACTTTTCGCTTTAAGGGCTTGCCGTTTTTATCCAAAACACGCTCTCTGACATATAAATGCCTCATGCCGGTAAGATTCTCATAAGCCGGTTCGCCATACATTCTTTTATAAACATCAGCAATACTGGAATCAACCAGTTCATCTTTTTCAACCTCTAGCTCTTGTCCGGTCGTTTTATCTTTTGTCTTTCTTTCTCTTTTAGCTTCTTTATAAGCGGCAATCACTTTGATCCATTCCCGCTCGCTTTCGTCAAGCGGCTGGTTAGCCAAGGATAAACGCCGCTCTAAATTTTCCAGCGCCTTCTCCTGATCTTTCGGGCTGGACCAATCACCGGTACCGTTGATATAGGTTTCTACCCCCTGCTTTTTATCCTCGCCCCAAGCAACTTCTTCCGCCCCAAAAGATACCCTCTCGGTCTTGCTTTTTAATTTCCGGCCGCCCAATCTTGTTTCCTTGGCTGATTCAACAGTGCGAGCTACTCCCATAGCGCCTAACATGACATATTTTGCCGGCACTAAAGTTAGACTGGCCAGCCTTAGAGCGGTGCCGCCAGCCGTAAGAGAACTCAAAGTAGTATGCCGAACGCCTGATAAGATTTTTTTGTTACGCAAATCCTCGGCTAAATTATCCAGCCCTTTTTGCGCTTTAGCTTCATCGGTTTTATACGTTTCCGACATCGAACTCAAAAATCTGGCGATCCAATGCCGATCGGCCGAGTCCTTTTCTTTTTGGCCGGCCGCCCAAGCGGCAGTCTGGCCGGCGGCGCCAAGAGCGCCAGCCATCGCTTTACTTTTATATTTTCTGACTAGATAGCCGATGCCTAAAATACCGGCCAGATAGTTTCTCTTTTGCTCCGGTGTCATTTCTTTTTCAGCCTCTTCTATCTCTTTTATCTCTTTTTTTTCTTCTGGCGTTGGTTCTTCAGCTTCCTGCCCGCCCGCCTCAGCCTGTGACTTTCTTTTTTCCGCCCGTTCCTGCAAAATCGCTGCCGGCCCCCTGTCTTGATCGGCCCAGACTTTATTTAATCTGTCTTTCACTTCCGGCGGAATATTAGCATTATCCAAAAACCATTGGCGCGGGACTTCATATTTTTTATGAATATCAACTAACTGGACAAACAGTTGATCTATCCTATCTTGCCTGTTTTTACTCGTCAAAGTATCAACATTGCTCGTAGTAAAACTTTCCAAAATATTTTCTGCTTTTCCCTTACCCTCTTCTATCTTGTCCTTTTCAGCCGCTTCTGGGCGTACTTCTCCCGTCGCTTTGATCTCCGTACTAATCTTTACTAATAAATCACCCTTTTCCCTGAACTTATCTGATTGATCATCGCTTAGGGATATTTTTCCCGCTTCCGTCAGATCGTTGATGCGATCGATGCCTTTTTTAAGACGGAAATACAACCCTTCCAGCTTGCTTTTGCGATCATCCGCTGGAGCAAGGGAATTATACTCGCTCTCACACTGGTCAAGCTCTGCCAATAAGCTTGCCAGTTCTTTTTCATGGCTTTCACCTTCTTTTGCCTGGCCTGGCGTTTCCGGCGCTGGCAGTTCGGATTTAGCTTCAGCCAGTTTTATCCCTTCAGTAAATGCAAAGACAGAAAATTCATTTCCAATCGCTTCTCCTTGTTTATTCTTTCGCTTGACCAGCAACCGCTCTTTTTCCAAGTCAACCCCGACAATGATCACTTCACTCTCGGGCCCGGCTCTTCTTTCTCTTTTTCCTTCCGAAGCCGGCCGCGCTTCCATCGCCGGCAGAATAATCGTCTGGCTTTCAACTAATCCTTTTTCTTTAATGGCTCTTTCTGACAAGCCAATCCGATGCTTTATTGCCTCACCTTCATCTTTGAATTTCGGCATATTAGCAGTGACGTCATAATTTTTATCTTCGCCTTTATACTGCCCCTTCACTCTTATCATCCCCCCCCGTCTGAACGATTCAATGGTACCGCTATACATCATGTAGCCGCCCTTATCCTGTTTTTTAATATAAAAAATCTGATCGCCTCTTTTGAAGTCTCCTGCCTCTAGGCCAATAGTTTCGGGTCCTGCCGAAGGTGCTGGTTCTGCTGGCTCTGGAGTTGGCTCAGCTGCCGCCGCTTCTTGTTTTTCTATTTCTTCTTGCAAACCACTGATCTTATTTATTATCTCATTCATGGCGGCAGGCGGTGTTAGTCGGCTACTGCCATACACAAAATTATGAAGCGGCTCCAATCCTTCCGGCAGATTCCCGAGAGATTTTTTGAGTGTTGATCCTGAAACCAGTAAATCTTTAATATTATATTCTCCCCAAACAGCTAACTGTCTTTCACGTCCTTCGCAAAAACTGTTTTTAAAATCCGTTAATCTTTTTATTCTCTCCTTAAGATCTGATTCACGATCAATTTCGCTAAGCTTTTTTTCAAACTCAGTCCGATCCAGGTCATATTTTTTTAATTCGTCAATGATTTCTTGAACCCATGCTTCAGAAATTTTAATTTCCGGAGCGCCGGCTTCCGGCACTTTTTCTGCCGGCTTGGCTTCTTGTGCATTTAACTCCCCGGCTGTGCCGCTTTCTGCTCTCGAAACCGGTTCCGGAGATTTTTCCTCCGGCTTTTGGTGAGAATTTTTTATTTTTACTTCAGCTCCTGGATCACTATCTACGACGCAGCCAAAATCATTTTCAATCATCAATGAAGCGCCTGCTCTAACATAAAATTTGGAATTAACTCCCTTGACTACCTTTATGGCTGTGCCAGCGCCAATATCAACCTGACAATTTTCAACCTCTCCGATCTTCACGGCACTGCCCGGACCGATTTCTATTCTTTTATCTTTAAATAAATCGTATTTGCCAGCCGCTCCAGCCTCTATTTTGACAATATCAACCGGCTGTTCCGGGGTTTCTGGTTTGCCCTCTTCTGGCGTCGCCTGATTGTCCTTTTTTAGTTCATCTATTACTTTTCGAATTCCCGCCGCCTGTTCCCTTATCTGCTTCAATGATTCTAAAGCGGCAGCAGCTTCCTCTTCTCCTAATGCCATAAGCTGACCCTCCATTTGATCAATCTTAGTCTGATAACCGGAAAAGACCGCTTCCTTTCCTAAAATGTCTTTGCCTTCATCCCATTCTTTTTGAAGATAACCTAAATAATTTTCAATGTCTTTAATGTCCTGATTAATCTTTTCAACCGGGGATATGCTTTTTGCTTTTTCAAGTATCTCAAGCCCTTCATTCTCGGATCTGGTAGTATCAATACGTAGTTTCTTGCTTTTTCCTTTGCCCCTACCTTCGCTACCGCCCAAAGCGGCTGCTTGTTCAGCCGCTTTTCTTCTATTTCCAGTCTCTCTGCGTGGATTACCCTTGGCCATATATTATTTATTTTATCTTATCAATTATTTTTTTGATCTTTTTTTGATCCTCTTCCTCTCTAATTTTACGTAAAAAATCGCCATGTTTTTTGTCTAAAACATCCATTTTTTTAGTAAAATCAACAACAACCCTATCGGCTTGTTGGGATAATTCTTTTAATTCTTGCTCTAATTCAGCTATTTTTCCGTCGTTTTTAGCCATAATTTTTGCATTGTGGATAACTATATTATACCAAAAAATAGAAAATAATAATATCTACTGTTGACAATTTTTAATAAATATGCTAAGATAAAGAGTCCAAATTTGTGAAAGGACGCAGCCCCGACAAGAGGGGTTGAAGACGTATATTTTAACTTGATAGTCTCCCTTAAGATGGGGGGGCGCAACATGGTAGGAGAACACACCATGAAGACGACACCGGAAACACCAGTATCAGCACCAACGGGAGCTGAGGTCCCGACGCTAGGAACGGCAGGTCCGGGAACGGACACGCCACCGGCAGCGGGAGCCGCGACGGACGCGGACAAGCAGAAAGAGAAAGAAGCCCAGGAAGCGGCGCGGCTGCTGGAGCTCGAAGAGATTCTCAGCGAGCCCAGGAACCACGTGACGCATCACTTGGAGCTCCAAGACGGCATCGGCGCCTGCAAGCGCGGGCTCAACGGCCTGAGTGTGGCGATCTACGGCCTCTGCGTGGCGTTCATCGTCGCGGGAATCATCGGCATTTCCGCCATGGCCTGGTGCTGGCGCAACAACGGCAGCATCGGCAAGGTTTCCGACTCCGTTACGGCGCTGGAGACCAAGGTCAACGGGCAGGCCAAGACGGTCACCGACGCAGCAGAGTCGGCCAAGCAGTCCGAGGCCAATGCCGGCAATTCGGCATTGAGGGCCAAGACGTCCGAAAACACCGGTGGTGTTTTCGCAATATCGGCGCAGACAGCGGCAAAACAGGCCGAGGAATCGGCGACGAAAGCCAACGAGTCGGCGCAGACGATCAGCGGCCAGGCCACGACGGTCAGCGAGACGGCGGCAGTAATCGAAACTGCCAAAGCCGACACTCTCAAGGCCCGAGACGATGCCAAGGGATTGGTTGCCAACGCCAACGGCACCATCAAAGCCCTCCGGGATGAAATCAAGGGCTTGAAGGATGGCAACGCCACCCTGGCAACCCGCCTCGAAACCTCGCTGGCCGAGAACGCCAAAGCCCAGCAGAACCAAGCCAGCCGGCTCGATGGTGTCGAGAAGACGGCCGCCGTTGCCAAGGACGGTATCACCGCCTTGGCGATATCGCCCAACAAGCTCTTCAAGGGAGTCCCCAAGACTACCAAGGAAGAGCTCCAGCACAAGTTGGACGAGGCCTTTCCCGGCACTATCTCCGCGGCGCGCGCGGAGGCCACTTCCAGGAAGGCGGCCAGGAAGACGCCCGAAGTGGTGGAAGCGGCTCCCCTGGAGCCGCTCAGTAAGTAGGCCTACGCGCGGCCTACACGCAAAACAATACGACCCCGAGATCACGCAAGTGATTTCGGGGTCTTTCTTTTGTATTAAGTTATTGTCATCCTGTCGCCGTAAAGCCAAAAGCCTGGAATACCAAGGTCAAAACCGCATAAGAGCTGAACACTACCACTAGCCCTATCACCGCCCAAATCATCATCTTTTTCCCCTTTTCCACCTTGCCGGGATCGCCAAAGGAAATCATCCATAGCACCCCGCCGTAAATAAACGCTATCAACGCTAATACGCCTGTCAAGCCCAGTAAAGCGGTAATAATATTATTAATTATCTCAAGCGGAGTTACGCTGCCCAAAGGATTGGTCAACTGGACACTTCCTCCAGCTTTATAACCGGCCGTACCGGCTCCAGGCGCTTGTTGCGCTGTAGCCGGGTTGGGCGGGCCGTAAATCTCTGTTGGCGGGGTATCGCCCACCGGCGGCGTGTCGGCGGCAAAACTAGGTAAAACCATACCAAAAGAAACAGTTAGTACTACTAAAATAATAAGCAAAGATGCAAATGAATTTTTTTTCATAATAGCGATTAAACGAATCTCTTTCTTTAATTATACTATATTATAAAAATTAGTAAAACGAAAACAGCAGGAACATCCCATCGGATATCCCTGCTGTGTTTTTTATAAAACGCCTCGCCGCTAGCCATCGCTAGCTTTGAGGACGCTGTAGAAGCACCGTTAACTTGCCGGCGCTTCCTGTGCCGGATGCCATTATCGCCCCGGCTTCGGCGACCGCGCACCGCATAACCTTGCCGGCCGGTAGGGGGTGGCCGCCGGTGATGCTACAGTCGGCCGTTGCCGTGTAGATCACCCGCTCGCCCAGACTAGCCGAAAGAGGTTGTCCCTTCGAAACGACCGGCCAATCACCATTGGCCTGAAATTCAATCGTTTCCAGGGCGATCGTCTCCCAGCCCGGCTCCTTGATGAATTCCTGAATCTTGGCTTTGATCCAGGCCTCATTGTAGATAGCCGGCTGTTTGGAGGCCGTGGCCGGACTTGTTAGCGCTGGCGTGGACTTGGCAGAAAATACGCCCTTCAGCCCGCTGGCGGCAGCGTCATAGACGGCTCCGGCAGCACTAACTGTTGCTCCGTAGCCGGCCACTGCCACATCGGCCGTCTTTCCAGGAAGTGTGTTATGCTCAGCCCTCTTCATGAGGTCTTTCTCCTCCTGGCTGAGCGATTCTCCCCGCTTCTCCTTCTGGAGGATCACATCCAGCTTGCGTAGGGCATCACGCTCCGCGTTTTTGTCCCGAATCTGCTGGATCTGGTCGACTTTCACGTCAACCGCTGTGATCCGGAGGTAGGTGAAGGGGTCGAATCCCACGACCTTCTTGTAGGCAGCTCCGGAAACCATGCCGCTGATCGCTAAGGCGACGACCGTCACGGAGTATCCATAGATGATCCACTTGGCGAACAGCGTGCGCATTCCGAACGTCGGCCCGCACAGAATGACGACGAACACGCCGAGATACACGGCGAACACCCCCATCCAATTTCGAGAAATCGGGAGCGTGCCGCAGACCAGGAAGAAGAAACTCATTCCCAATAGATACCACGCCACGCTCTTGCCAAGAGCACGAATGGTGTCCTCCGCGGTCCCCGGACGGATGTAATCCCTGACAAGAATCACTCCAACGACCAAGGGGCAAGTCAGGGCGTAAGCGGAAACGATCGCCAAAAAACACCCCAATGCCAAATTGGCCTGTCGCAGCCATGTCAGTCCGTACGTCGTACCAACATAGTTGGCGACGACACCGAGAACCGACAGAACCAGAAGAGCCATGGCCAGCCACGCGATACGCCGCCGGGCATTCTCATACCCAGTGACAACGTGATGGCCGAAGAAATACGCCAAAACTGCTGCAATACTGAAATTCCTCATGTTTGTGTCTCCCTTATTCGTTTGGCCTACCACGGCCAGATGATTTTCAAGAACCGCTGCCAGAAACCCTTTCTGGCAGGACCTACACCGAACACCCCCTGCCAGGCCGTCCAGTCATCCTTCGCCACTTTGCGGACAAAGGCCGTCGCTTTCGGCATTTCTGCCTTGGCCTTCCCGATCAAGTTGTCGGCGCTATCAACACCGGCTAGATCCAGGAAGGTCTGCTTGAACCAGGCGCAAGTTTCGCGCCACTGTTTCGCAAAGGGGTTGTCTATCAATACCCCTCCATTGAGACAGCGTTCGCGAGCAATCTCCGGACCGTAGTCCCGGGTCAGTTTGGCCAGGTCTTCCAAAAAATCCTTCGCCGGCTTATTGATCGATTTGACTTTGGTCGTCTTTTTTTTGCCCTCCGTCACTTCTTCTTTTTCTTCCGTTGCCGGAGTTCCGGTAACGATCACTCTGAGGCGCCGCTCCTCATAATCCTTGAGCGTGCCGAGGAAAACATCCAGCCACAACTTGAGGTCTTCCTGCATGCTTGTCCGGATTGCGACGAACAGCTCCTCGTCGGCGAATGTGAGCCCGAACCATCCTGGCATCCTCTGCTTGAGGTGTTCCGGAGCGTCATTATAGAGCTTAAAAATCTTTGTACCCCAATCCAGAAACTCCAACCCCGCAACAACTTTCATAATCTTGTCCGCCATGATACGTTCTCCTTCTTAGTTCATAGGCTCAGTCAGAGCCTGATAGTTAACATTTTTACTAATCTATACGCACACAGGTTGTCAAAGTACTTTCCCGCCACACAGAGGCGGACACTTTTTACTCCCTGATTTTTCTACTCCTTTACTTTCGTAACGGAAGCAAAAGACAGGAAATAAACGGTAAAATGACTAATTTCTAATTAACCTAATTTCTAAAAATTTATTATGCTGTTATCTGAATAGCTTGACATTAGATATTAGAAATTAGATATTCTCTGCCACCTTCCATCCCACTCATTTAATACTTAATTATAGCATACTTTCGACATTTTGTCAATAGCTTGTCAAGGACAGTTCACCTATATAGATATTGACATATTGCGCATCTAAATTTAGATAATAATTGATATATTGTTAAGTGGCGGAATGATTATAAAATTAAGCCTAATTTTTATTACTCCTCCACCTTTGCAGAAGGGAAAAATGGAAAAGAAAAGAGTCAGACGCCGTGTCTGACTCCAGAGTACTATTTTGGCCAAAATAGGCCAATGGCTACAATTCTCCGGGCCATCTGCCGTGTTCTTCCCAAGTCGGCCTTGCTGTTCCAAAGGTGGTTGCGACGCCGCCTTCGACCAGCACTAGCCAAGTAACGGCTTCCAGTGCTCCGCTGTCAGTGGGGTTTCCGATCTCTTTGAGCTCATACTCACCCGGTTCCAAATGGCGCTCGTGGCCATTGGAGTTCGACCCGGCATAATTCACCAGATCAAGCGGTTTTTCTAGATGGAACAGGACCCGGACTGCCGCAGCTGCCGCCATAAGGTCCTCCTTGGTCCGCCGAGAGCGGACCTGTTGGGATGCGGTTTCTATATTAAGCGCTTACCCTCTTGAAGAAAGCGCGTGCTATGTTTATTGGCGTCAACATATTACAAAAAGACAAAAAAGTCAATACCTGCGGGCCCATTTAAAAAAGAGCCCCTCGTCAGGACTCTTTCTAAAAATCTTCTTCATCTTCATCATCAAGCGGCGAACGGCCGAGCTGGCCTATTTTGGAACGCTCGGTAATTTCCCGTACCACTAGATTGCGGTCGCGGCCGTACTTGAGGCGCGATAATTCTTTGAGCGCTTCCACTATCTTGGGATTGGCTTCAAAGTGCTCCGTGAACGGAAAAACGTGCATATTAAAAGCCTCCGAGGCCTGATTGTCAATAAGCAGGCGGATGTAAGTGTTGAATTTTTCCGTGTTCATCACGTCATACTGGCTGACATTATGTCCCAGCTGTTTGGCGATGGTCTCGGAATCATCCACGCCGATGCGGTAAGCGGCTACCGTGCCCACGTTGCCAAAAACAGCGTCGCGCACCCGCGTGTCATTGTTTTGGACCAGCTGGGAGATATACTGATGGCCCATGATCAGATTTAATTTGTATTTTCTGGCCTCGGCCAGAATTATGGAGATGCTGTCGGTAATAAAATTTTGGAACTCATCAATATAGAGGTAAAAATTCTGGCGCTGCGACTCGGGCATATCGGCGCGGGCGAGCGCCGCCATCTGCAACTTTGATACGGCGATAAGTCCCAGCAGATTGCTATTGGTCTCGCCGACCTTGCCTTTGGACAAATTCATCAGCAAAATCTTGCCCTGATCCATCACGTCGCGGAAATTAATGCCCGATCGGCTCTGGCCGATGATATTTCTCATCATCTCATTTTCCACGAACCGGCCGGTCTTGGAAATGACGTAGGAGAGCATGTCCGCGCCGGTACTTCCCTTCTGCGAGGCGGTATATTCCCTTTCCCAAAAATCCTTGACCAAGATATCTTTGACATACTGCAACTTTTTTTTGCGGAAAGCGTCGTCGGTAAAGATGCGCGCCAGCTCCACCAGAGTGCCGGGATCATCCTGATCGGCCATCAGCGCCAGCAGCGCGTTTCTCATATAATGCTCAAACATCGGGCCGGCCATGGACGGATCCGGCAGCAGCTTATAGAAAATATTAATCATTTCCTGCGCCGCCATATCCATCTCATAGCTGGAATTGGCCTCCAGCATATTCAGGCCGACCGGGCGCTCCATGTCCGAAGGATCAAAAATTATCACGTCTTCCAGGCGTTCCTTGGGAATGTAGGGCAGGACATCTTCCACCAAAGAACCGTGCGGATCAATGATGCAAACGCCTTTGCCGGCGATAATATCCTGAATCGCCATATAGCTCATCAGCCAGCTTTTACCGGTACCGGTCATACCGACGATATACATATGGCGCTGGCGATCTTTGTCCTTGATATGCACTATAGTCTGCTGGCCGCGATAAACATTTTCTCCCAGAACCAGCCCTTCCGCCGGCATGTTGTAAGGCGGCGGCAATTTGCGCGCTTGAAGCCAGCGCAGCCGCGGAACTTCGGTTCCCGGAGAGGGCAGATGCCACAGTGATGACATTTCTTCGGTATTGAGCACGATGGCATTCTGCTTATTAAAATTGCGGTAAATAAAATCATTGATCATTTTCTGGCCAGTGCCTTTGATGACTGCCTTAAAAGCATTGGCATATTGGTAGCTGGAATACTGCGCGAAAGAATTAGCGATCTGTTTGAGATTATCCTTGGCCTGGGTCTCCAAAGGCGAACAAACAACGATGCGGACGTTGACGTCCATGGCCGCCTTGGAAGCTTTTTCTTCAATTAATTTTACCATCTGCTCTTCCATCGGCGAGAGACGGTATTGCTCTTTGGGCTTGTTCGGATCCGGTTTGCCGCTATAAAGCCAATCGCCCGGTTTGCCCAGCGTTTCCATGATCAGGCCTGAGCCGGAACCGGCCATCGCTTTTTTCAGGGATTTCCCCTGCTGCATTTCCGAAGCGACTTTTACTCCCAGTTTACTCCAGTTGCTGCCGGCCGGGCGCAGCAAAAATTGAATCGCCGCCGTATGTCCGGCGGGAAACTTTGACAATACCGATAAGAGGGGCACCAGCGAATCGGCGTTCATCTGCTTATAGGTAAGCAGCGGCAGCATATGATGCTTGGCCAATTTCAAATAACCGACGGCCACGTAGCCCTGCTGACTGAAAATATTATAATCATCAACTTCCTCGATAAAGCAATGCGGATAAAGGCTCAGCAGCTGCTGCTTGATGTAGTCTTCCAGATAAGCCGGCACGGCCATGTAAAAAGTAATCAGCCCGTCGCGATCAAGCACTATCTCCAGCGACCAATTGTCATAGCGCCCGAACAGCCAAGTCTTGAATCCCTTATGCGGCGTTATGCCGCCCAAGCTGGAGTAAAAATTTTCCACTTCCTTGATGATTTCTTGCGGCTCTTTTTTCTTGTCCTCCTCGTCTTCGGAAAGCTTCGGCACCGTCAGGATAAAAATCTTTTTTTGGAAAACCGCCGGATAGAGCTTATGCGACCGAAAAATCGCCCGCAGGGTGAATAACCCGACAACAATAATTATAATTAAGACAATAACAACACCGGCCAGCCAAAAAATAGGGGCCGGCACTTGATTTAGCAATTCAAAAAAGTTTTGCTGCAAATCGAAAGACACTTCGGAAAAATTAAGGATTATGAATTAAGAATTAAGAAAAATTATTAATTCTTAATTATTTAAACTATTTTCTGCCTGTCCCTATCGGCGAGCGCCAAAACCTTATCCGTCTTGATTTTTGCCTCCTGCTCCAGAAAATGCTTATTGATCCCGGGAATAATCCTGAGCCAGCGGCGAATCAAATCAACGATTTTTTTCGCTTTAATTTTCGCCTGCGACAATATCTTACTGATCCCTTGAGTGGTTTTTTCCCCCTCCATTTTGAATTCCAGCTGGGTCTGCGGATCGAGGCGGAAAAAAAGATCGGCCAAATCCTCCTCAAGGATTGACTCTATCTGATGGTAACGGATCTCAACGAGCGATGGCTGAGGCGCCGGAGCCGACGGCCAGGCCGCTTCTACCGGCACGGATACTTCCGGATTTTCCTGAAGTCCCGGCTCAGCTTGCAAGCCGGTCTCAATTCCCGCTTCCGGAGAAATTTCCGGCGCCGCCGGCTGGATCTCAACTCGGCCGAATTCCGCTAATTTACTTTTTTCTTTATCTTCAGGCACAATATTTAAATTAAGAATTAATTGCTTCGCAATTGTCCCGCAAGGCGGGCTGCCAGCGAAGCCGTCAAAGTAAGAATCAAGGCTGTTTGTGTCTTGTATCTTGTTTTTTGTTTCTTATTATTGTTTATATTGTACCATAAATTTAAATTCCATGCTATAATATAAACAAGAGAATAAAAGCAAGTTATGGAAAAAGGGATTGAATCCATTAATTCGGCTAAAGGCCGGCTCACTTGGATTAATATTGTCAACGCGCAGAAAAAAGAGGTGGACTACCTCCGGCGCAAGTACAAATTCAACGAGCTGGATCTCAAAGACGCCTTTGCCGACAAATACGCCCAGCGGCCGAAATTTTACGTCCGCAATGGTTATTCTTTCCTGATTCTGCAATTTCCCGTCTATAATAATAAGACCCGCGCTATTGAGGCGGAAGAAATCGACTTTTTCATCGGCAGTAATTACATTATTACCCTGCACAAAAATAATCTGCCGCCGCTGGTGGAATTGTTCAAGCTGTGCAGCGGCGATTCTTTCTATCGCGAGCAATACTTCGGCAGCGTCCCGTCCCTGCTCTATGAAATAATTTCCAATCTGCAGGAATACTGCCATCCGATTATGGATCATGTCAGCTTGGATATCAAAACTATCGAAAAAAGCATCTTTACCGGACTGGAACGCAAAATGGTCACCGAAATACTCTACATCAAACGCAATATTCTAGCTTTCCGCAAAATCATGCAGGCGCATAAGAATGTCATCCAGAAATTGGCCCGAGAAAGAATGCTGGCCGCTCCGCTCGATAAGGGGCGCGTCCTGCTCAATACGCCGGACAAAAACCGAGCCGGCGTCTGGAATGAAGAAAAAAGCAAAATCTATTTCAATGACCTGATTGAGCGCACCAAGGATATCTGGGATAATTTGGGCGAACAGAAAGAGATGATTGAAGCGCTTGAAGATACCAATTCTTCGCTAGTCTCTTTCAAGCTTAATGATATTATGCGGACGCTGACGATTTTTTCGGTCATCATCCTGCCCTTATCATTTTTGGCCGGGGTCTTCGGCATGAACACCGTAAACTCCATGCCTTTTATGGATCACCCCCAAGGATTCTGGCTGATAATTATGATCATGCTGCTCGTCTCCCTGCTGATGATTTTGTTTTTCAAACGGAAAAAATGGCTTTAAATTAGCTGTTGGATTGTAGCTTTTAGGAGGTTAGCTTTAATAAAATTCCTTATTACAATATTTTAGAATTAAAAATACCCGCCGGCGAGGCGGGATTTTTATTTTTTAAGAATTAATCAGCTTTCTTCTTCCTGATAATTAAACGGTAACGATGATCCGCGCCCTGACCGGGTAATTCTTCCAATATAGCTCCCGCTTCAGCGCCAGTGAGTTCTGCTAGCAAAGATTTAAATTCTTGGCTTTCGGCTAGCTTATCAGAAACCGGAAAAAGCTTGGCTTCGCCTCCCGGTTTGAGAGTCCTGATCATTTCTTGAAAAGCAAGCCGATACTCCGAGACAAATTCCGGCAGATAGCCGGGTACGCCGTGCAGGGATACTTCCCGATCAAAAGTGTTATCGGGAAAAGGCAATTCTTGAGCCAAAGCGGCAACGCCAGCCAGACCCTTCTCACGCATCGACATTTTCATTCCGATTCTTTCGCTGGCGAATTCTGGATTCAGGGAAATAACTTCGATTCCTTTATCTCTGGCCTCGCTGGCAAACTTGGCCTGGACGCTGGAGCCGATATCTAAAACCTTTTTACCGCGCAATTCGTCCTCGGATAAATCAAATTTCCCCAAGTAATCAGCCAAGCTGGACTCGCGCCTATCGGTCGATCCTTCAAATTGCCGGCGAGAGCTCTGCCTTTCCTTGGGCGTCGGCTCCGGTGAAAATTTCCTTAAAAACATACTAAATATTTTTTAGAATTTTTTTAATGTCACTAATTGATTCTACTCGCACCAGCTGAGCACGAAGCGCTTTGGCGTTTGGCCGGCCAGAGACATACCATAACAGATGTTTCCTTAACTCCACCAATCCATGCTTTTTCTTGGCGGCAAAAGCCAGCCGCCCGTGCAATAATATCGCTTTTTTAATGTCTGCCACTGCAAACTCTGAATATTTTCCTGCCTTTAAATATTTATGGCACTGTTCAAACAGCCAAGGCCGGCCATAAAGTCCGCGCGCCAGTCCGACGCCGTCAACCCCGGTCAATTCAATCATTTTTTTGGCGTCTTCCGGCTTCTTGATTCCTCCGTTTCCGATTATAGCACATTGGGGATTAATCCCTTTTTGATATTGAACACACTTTTTGATCATCTCATAATCCGGCTCGCCCTCAAATGGTTTTTCATAACTGCGGCCGTGGATCATGGCAGCGGCCAGCGGCAAATCTTTCATGAATTTTAAAAAGTCCAAAGCAGTGATTTTCTTATTAATTTCTTCCTCTTTATTCTCCGAGATCCCTCGTCCGCCACGGCGGACTCGGGATGACAATAATGAATTAATTGACGATCGCAGTTTTACGGAAATCGGCAGCTTAGTGCCGGCCAAAACTGCTTCAATAATTTGCCGGCATTTTGGCAGATCGCGCATCAACGTGACTCCCCCGCCATGACCGGCGACCTTTTTGGCCGGACAGCCGAAGTTGATATCAATACCGTCAAATCCGACTTGCTCGCAGAGCCGCGCCGCTTTGCTGAACTTTTCCGGATGCTTGCCGAATAATTGCGCCACGACCGGATGTTCTTTTTTATCTATTTTCAAAAATTCCAGGGTCTTCTTGGAATCATAATACAAGCCATCGGCCGAGATCATTTCGGTGTAGACGACGTCCGCGCCGTAGTGGCGGCAGAGCTGGCGGAAGGCACTATCGGTAATCCCAGCCATCGGCGCCAGGGCCAAAATCGGCGGTTTAATTTTAATCCAAAAATTTACCATTAAATCTTTCTCAATTTATAGCCTTCTTTTCCATCTTCCATAATATAGCCGGCATCTTCTATCTCTTGGCGCAGTTCATCCGCTTGCGCGAAATCTTTAGCTGATTTAGCCAGCCATCTTTTTTCTGCGATTGCTTTTATTTCTTCCGGAATCTCTTCCTCTTCCGCCTTGGCCAAATCCAATCCTAAAACGCGATCAAAATCCAAAAGCGTTGCTTTCTTATCTTTATCGCTGAGATCGCTCTTTATTACCTCCCAAACTAAAGCCATCACTTGCGGCATCGCCAGGTCATCGTTTAGTAATTCTAAAAATTTGTTTTTGAAACCTTTATTTACCTTTCCCGTCTCTTTAATGCCGGCAACAAAATTCATCAGCTTTGCTCTGGCTATTTTTGCACCCTCAATTCCCGCCCAGGTAAAATTCAGCTGGCTGCGATAATGCGCCATCAAAAATAAATATCTCAAATCCATGGCCAAAAATCCTTTTTCCTCCAAATCCTGCAAACGATAAAAATTTTTCTTAGACTTACTCATTTTTTCACCCTCAACCATCAAAAATCTGGTATGAAACCAATAATTGACAAACTTGACTCCGCTGGCAGACTCGCTCTGAGCGATTTCGCATTCATGGTGCGGGAAAATATTATCCTCGCCGCCGGTATGGATATCAAACGTCTTTCCCAAATGCTTCATGGACATGGCGCTGCATTCTATATGCCAGCCGGGAAATCCCTGGCGGCCGAATGCTTCCCATTCCATCTGCCTAGAATCTCCGGCCGGTGAAAATTTCCACAAAGCGAAATCAGTGTGATTCTTTTTTTCCGGATTGATTTCTACCCGTGCTCCTTCTTTTAATTTATCAAGAGTGTTGCCGGACAATAAGCCATAGTGAGGGAATTTGCTGGTATCAAAATAAATACCGTCGGATATTTCATAGCCATAACTCTTATCAATTAATGTCTGTACCAATTCAATCATTTCCGGAATATAGTCAGTGGCTCTGCAAATTACGGCCGGCTCCAAAAAATTCATTTTTTTCCTATTGATAAAATAAATCTCCGTGAAATAATCAGCGATCTCCCGAGCAGTCTTGCCGCCGGCCTTGGCGGCTTTTTCTAATTTATCTTCGCCAGTGTCGCCATCAGAAGTCAGATGTCCGACATCGGTGATATTCAATACCTGCTTGACTTCATTTCCCTGATATTCCAGGACGCGCCGCAAAACATCGCTATTAAAATAACACCAAGCATGGCCGAGATGATCATAATCATAAACCGTCGGCCCGCAAGTATACATACCCACCTTGCCTTTTTTGATCGGCCTGAATTCCTCCAGTTTTCTACTCAAAGTGTTATAGATTTTTAGCATAATTTTTGGTTGTTTATTAATGTAATTCTACCGCTTGCGGCCGATTTTTGCAAATGTTACAAAAAATGATTGCCAACTATTTTTTAACAAAAAAAGTCCGGCCAGGCCGTGAGGCATGATCGGACTTAGGTTCGGGATATCACTGACAAGGACGAGCTACTCGACAATCAGCTTCAGCCTCCTGTTGCCCAAATAGTGGCTGTAAAGGGCCCACAGAGCGCTGATGATGATGGCGTTCAATTGCTCGCCGCTACCAGTTTCGGTCTGGCCACTTCGGGATATGAGTTTGACGATGCAAGAGAGGTTATCCACTCCCGGTGTCATGCAGACGGAATGACTGTACCCGGCAAGCTGAGACTCCAAGTCTGACAGCCTCCAGATCCGGCGCAAAGCATTGACTAGAGCGCGATCAAAAGCCTCAATGGCATCTCTGCCTTCTCCGCTGTAAAGCTGGTGGCGTAACGGCGGCAGTCCGATTTCGATGGAAATGTCCGCCCGCTGGCGAGAGCTTCCCTCGCTGCCAAGAGAGTGAAGGTCATAAGTGATCACGCGCAACACCGGCTCCTGCGCCGCTGCCTCATATCTGTCTACTATTTCTTCTCCCGCTGGTGGTCCCGACCGTAGAACAGGCTCGGTCGCAACCATTGTGCTTCCCTTTCTTTTCCTAGTTACTAGACATTACTTGCCAAAATGATTCCCGACTAGGTATCTTAATTTGTCCTAGCTAAATTAATCGTTCCAAGACTTGTCCTGCCGCACCAGCAGTGCCCCAGCCCGCAACGGCTCCGCCATAATTTCCTTGGTCACTTTCTCCATACGCATGCCCTGCGAACCCTTTACTAAAATAAAATCGCCTGGCTTTATCCTAGCCTGAAGAAATCTTCCCGCTTCCGTCGAATTATCAAAAGAATACGCATTATCTCCTTCCAAGCCGCATTTTTGCGCCTCAGCGGCAATCAGTTTGGCGCGTTCCCCGACTGTAATCAGATAGCTAATGCCGCTTTCCCAAATTGCCCGGCCAATCAGGCGATGGCCTTCTTCCGTGTAATCTCCCAGCTCCAGCATATCGCCGAGCACGGCGTATTTGTCGGCTCGAGTTTTTATTTTTCCCAAAGTGTTGACTGCCGCCGCCATCGAATCCGGTCCGGCATTATAGCTATCATCAATAATATACGTCCCCTTGACGCCGGCGATCAGATTCATCCGGCCGCGAGGCGCCGCGAAACCGCGCAAGGCCTCGGCAATTTCCAAAAGATTCAGGCCATAAGCAATCGCCACCGCCGCGGCCGAGAGCGCCGCGTAAATAAGATGCTCGCCCAAAATGTTGGGCAGCAATACCGGCACGGTGTTGCCGTCATAAGCCAGCTTAAAACTCAAACCGACCACTTCCCGTTCGGAATTTTCCGAGATATTTATCTCTTTCGCTCGGACCGCGCACTGGGCACCGAAGCCGTAGGTCAATACTTTGGCGCGGACATGTTCGGCCATGCCGGCAACGTATTCATTATCCCCGTTTAGCACCGCCCAGCCGTCTTTTTTCAGGTGCGTCACAATGACTGATTTTTCCCGGGTAATTTTTTCCAATGTCTTGAAATATTCCAAATGCACCGGCGCCACTGAAGTGACAACGCCGACTTTGCAAGGCGCCAGCGCGGTCAAATACTTCATGTCACCTATTCGGTCAACGCCCATTTCCAAAACCAAAATCCGGGGATAATTTCTGTCGCGCTTCAGTAACAATCCGAGCACTTTGGCGAAAACGCCCAGCCAACCCAAAGCCGAATTGCCGCCGGTTTCGGCGCCGATAATAGTGAGCGGCAAGCCGATTTCGTTATTATAATTCTTGACATTGCGGCGCGCCGGAAATTTAGGCGACAACACCGTATAAATAGCATCCTTGGCTGAGGTCTTGCCGACGCTGCCGGTGACGCCGACAATATCCGGCTGGTATTTCTTCAGTACCGCCTTCGCCGCCAACGCTAGATGAAATTGCAATAGTTTTTTAAAGAATGATTTCATGAAAGGAATTATTAAGAAATTATGAAATTAAGAAATTAAGGGTTAACTAAAATTTAATAAAAATTGTAAAGATTATAATAATTGTGTCTTTTCCCTTAATTTCTAAATTTCTTAATTACTTTGTTTCTTTAATGCCGGATCATCGGGCCGATCGTAAGGAATATTATAGTACTGCAAGATAAATTGCCCGACATTCTTAAAAACCGGCGCGGCCACGGTCTCGCCGACCTTGCCATGGACTGGCTCGTCCACCCGCACCAGCATGACAAAAGCCGGATCAGTAAACGGGACAAACCCGACAAAAGAGCCAATAATGGAATCTTCGCTCTTGTAGCCGCCACCCTGTTTTGGCACTTGGGCCGTACCGGTCTTGCCGGCCACGTGATATCCGGGTATTTGCGCTTTTTTAGCGTGGCCGTTTTCGGTGACGCTGACCATCATGCCGGCTAATTTGGCGGCTGCCACTGATGATATTGGCTGGCCGATTTCTTGCGGTAAGAAATTCTCCACGCCATCCTTATGAATAATTTGTGACACAACATAAGGCTTCATCATTTTGCCTCCATTGGCAATGGCGGCGACCGCGGCAATCATCTGCAAAGGCGTCACGGTGATACCTTGGCCGAAAGTAGCGGTAGCGGCGTAAATCTCCGCTTTTTTGTCGATATTATTTATGCTGCCGGCCATCTCTTTTCCCAGTTCAATGCCAAAAGGCTTGCCAAAGTGGAATTTTTTAACGTACTCGGAAAAAATCGGCGGGGTTATCTGGCGCATGGCGAAAATCGCGCCGGTATTGATGGAAAATTCCAAAACCTGGGTCATAGTCATTTTTCCATAAGTCAGGTCGGCAAAATTTTTAATAATATCCTTGCCGAAAGATACCGCGCCAACATCAACATAGGTAGTTTCCGGTTCTACTTTACCGCTATCGAGGGCGGCGGCCATGGTAATTGTCTTAAAGACCGAGCCCGGCTCATAAGCGGCGAAAATTGCCGGATTATTAAAAACATTAATATCTTTTGCTTTATAATACTCCTCGGGATTATAGTCCGGCCAGGAGCACAGCGCCAAAATCGCTCCGGTCTTGGGATTCATTACGATCGCCGTGCCCTGCTTGGCGATTGATTTCTCCACCATATCCTTGATTTCCTGGCAAGTCTTATACTGAATGGCGCGATCGATAGTCAACACCAGATCAGCGCCGTCTTCCTTGGGCTTGAGAGAATTATTGCCGATGGCAATCAAATTGCCGAAAGCATCCCGCTCCGAATAGATTTCTCCCATCTTGCCGCGCAACACATCGTCAAAATATCCCTCCAGCCCGTATTTGCCGCCGCCGTCAGCTTCATCGGCGCTGACATAGCCGAAAATCTGCCCGCCAATATTTTTTTCCGGATAATACCGCCAGTCCCTCTCTTGATAACCCAGACCCTTGATATTCAACTTTTTCAGCGCCTCATACTGCTCATCAGTAATGCGGGGGCGGATCGGCTCATAAGGATCGTCGGGCTTATTTAATTTATTGTAATTATTCTCCAGCTCCAATCTTTTCTGCTCTGCCCACCAAAAGTCCAGGCGCTTCTTTTTTATTTCCGCCGCCAGTTTCGGATCAGTAGAGGAAGAAATATCCGCGAACAGCTCGGCCTCAACCCGGGGCAGATCAAAATCCTGAGAATAGCCCAGGATATCAAACAGCGTCTGGGCCGTGGCGGAGGCGTCTTCAATATCGCGCGGCACCGCGTAAAGCATCTTCTGCACGCGATTAGTCACTAAAGGGTAAAGGACTTCTTTATCGCCGCTCTTTTCTTTGACAAAAATGGAACCGCGTTCGGGAAATAATTTCTGATACAGCTCGTGCTGACCCGAGGCTAGGGCGGCATAAAAACCGCCACGCAGTATTTGCAGATTAAAAAGACGCAAAACGATCAGGACGGCAAAAACTAAAAAAAGAATCACCAATACTTTGATTCTTTTCTGCCCTGAGGTTTCCTGACTTTTTTTGGGAAGCGAGCGCCAATTCATAGTATTATCTTAAAGCCATGGACGATCCCAGATCGGTGATTATTTCCACTTTGCCAGCCGGCACCAAATTCAGCGTGGCAGATTTTTCCGTTATGTTAGCTATTGATTGTATTCCGATGTAATCCAATTTCAATTTTTTATTCTCCTTCTGCAACAGGGCCAGCTGGGACTCCAAGTCTTTTATTTTATAACCCTTGGTGGCGGTGATGTTGGTCTGGACCAGATAGCAGAAGCCGAAAACAAAAACAATGGCCAGCAGAATCGGCCCAGCTACCCAAGGATTCAAGCAGACTCCCAAGAAACTCAAAAAATCCTTGCGTTTGTTTAACTCGGGAAAATGATGATTGCATTTTTCGCGCTTCCAGAATTTACACATGTAGTTTAAATACAAATTTTAAACTTTAAATTAAAAATTATACTTTCTCCGCTACTCTCAATTTAGCGCTTCTGCTTCTGGAATTTTTGGTGCTTTCTTCCTCAGTCGCTGCAATTGGTTTTTTAGTAATGATTTTCAGCCGTCCCAGTTTGGCCTGATCGCGGAAAAAATTTTTGACTATCCGATCCTCGCCGCTGTGGAAAGAAATGACCGCCAACCTTCCACCTGACGACAAAAGTTCCGCTGAATTGCTCAGCCCGCTCCGAATATTGCCATATTCATCATTGACAGCAATCCTGAGAGCTTGAAAAACTTTTGTCGCCGGATGTTTTTTTGAAGGACGTTTATAAAACTTTTTATAGATATCAGCTACGAGACTTGCTAGCGTGCTTGAGTCGAAAGCATGGTTATCGACTACCCGATGTGCGATTATTTTCTTAGCAATCGGGCGAGCTAGCCGCTCTTCGCCGTAGTTTTTAAAAATATCGACCAGTTCCTGCTCCGAGGCAGTACGTAACATATCCGAGGCCGAAACTGGCTGCGAGACCTTAGAGAACCTTAAATCCAAAAACTCTTTAGCTTGGAAACTAAATCCGCGATCCCCTGAGCCGAGCTGATCTGATGATAGCCCAAGGTCAAGTAGAACCCCGCTAATTTTATCATTTCTTCCCAATTCATCTTTTTTATCTAAAATAATCTTTCTGATATTTTTGTAATTGTCATTGACCAGGATCAGCCCCGGCGCCTTTCGTCCGAAATTTTCAATCGCCCGTTCATCCAGATCAATACCGATAACCTGGCCACCCGGCCGGACCTTCGCTAAGAGCGCCAGCGCATGGCCGCCGCCGCCGAAAGTGCAATCAATAAAATTCTGCCCCGGCCGGGGGTCAAGATATAATAAAACTTCTCTCAATAATACTGGCTCATGTATAGTCATAATAGTATGAGGGCGACCAGACGCTAAATGGAGATCTGCAAATCATTGAGGGCTTCAGCAATATCATTGGAATTCTTTTCCGCTTCCGACTGGTAAGCTCGCCACTTGGACTCATCCCAAATTTCCAAACGATTGTAAACGCCGATTATGACCGTGGACTTTTTAATGCCGGCAAAGTCTCTTAAATATTCCGGTAAAATGATTCTCCCTTGGCTATCAAACTCGACTTCCATGGCGCCAGCTAGCATAAAACGGGAAAAGCTTCTGGCACTAGCCCGGCCGATAGGCGAAGCCGCTATCTTTTGCGCCAAAACCTCCCACTCTTTTTGGGGATACAAGAAAAGACAGTTATCCAATCCTCTGGTGACAACCGCTTTTTTAAGCTCGCCGCGGAACTTGGCCGGTACGGCCAAACGCCCTTTGGCATCAATGTTGTGGGAATATTGCCCGACAAACATAGTTTTTGACTTAAATTATTATAGGAAGAGACGACAAGCATTGGCCTTTTCCTATATTTTATTGTTGTTGTCACTTTTTGTTCACCACTTTTCCCCACCTTTCACCTTAGTATCTACATTATACACCACATTTATTCACTGTTCAACACTGCGTCAATCATTTTTTATTAAAATAAAAAAGCCGGCTTTTGCGGACTTTTCTACGACTAAAATAAAACTTAGTGGATAAAGGGTGGATAAAAAATAAAACAAAAAATATTTTATATTAGGAT
>CAIOLF010000001.1 GCA_903859075.1 Candidatus Buchananbacteria bacterium | reverse complement strand
GATACGGAGAGGATTTTGGGCGGAGAATTCGATGATTTTGTGGAAGCGTATCTAAAAAATAAGATAGAAAAATAGAATTTTCTGAATATAAAAAAGTCCCGCCAAGGCGGGATTTTTTGTTCTCAAAATGCTATAATTAAAAGATGAAATACTGGAGGGGAATAATAAATTCAAAATCAAAAGTCTTTTTTGTTTGTTTATTATTGTTTATCGCCGGTATTGCCGCCGGTAATTTTTTGTCTTTAAATTCTTTTTATGTTTTTTGCGCTCTGTTGTTTTTATCTTTAGTTTTAATAATAATTTTAAGCGGCAAGAATAAAAGCTTAAAGATTATTGTGTTTTTTATTTTAGTATTTCTCTCCGGCTTCTGGCGCTATCAAATATCTTTGCCAGATTTTTCTGACGCGTCTAAGATTTATCATTACAACGGACAGCAACTAAAATTCAGCGGGCAGATAATCAATATTGACGAGCGTTTGGATCAGCAAAAAATTATAATCCAGAGCGCTAGCAGCTATGTTTCATTATCAAAAAAAATCGTTCAGCCGGTTTCCGGCCGCGTCCTGATAAACGTCGGCTTGTTTCCCAAATACGAAATTGGCGATCTGGCCACCGTCTCCTGCAAATTAAAAACCCCGGAGCCGGTCAATGGCTTTGATTACGCCAGGTTTTTATCCAAAGACAATATTTACTCGGTTTGTTCTTTCGCCGATATCCGCGCGGAGCCGGGGCAGCCCTCTTGGCAGAATTCAATTTATAAATTGCGCCAGCACCTGTCGCAGTCAATTAACGCCTCTGTCTCCGAGCCAGCGGCTTCGCTTCTAAACGGCATGATGCTCGGACTGGCCCGCGGCATTCCCGCGGATCTTAATGATTTGTTTTCCAGGTTGGGACTGACGCATATCATCGCCATCTCCGGCTCGCACATTACGACGATTGCCGCGATTCTGATGGTTATAGCTATCGGCGCCGGCATCAAGCGGCCGTTGGCTTTCTGGCCGGTCGCGGTTGTGATAATTTTTTATACCGTGCTTGTCGGCGCGCCGGCTTCGGCGGTGCGCGCGGCTATTATGGCTATTGTGATGCTTTACGCGCAAAAAATCGGCCGGCGCAACAGCATGCGCAACGCTTTGGCTCTCGCCGCCGCGCTGATGCTGGTTGTCAATCCCAAGATACTGTTGATTGACGTTGGCTTCCAGCTGTCATTTATGTCGGTGATCGGCTTGGTCTATCTGGTGCCGATTTTGGAAAAATATTTCATTTCGTTGCCGCGTTTGTGGGAGATAAAAGAAATATTACTGGTGACGCTGGCCGCGCAAATCATGACTCTGCCGCTCACCATCTTTTATTTTGAGCGCTTTACGCCTGTTACTTTGCTCGCCAATATTTTAATTTTGCCGATCATTCCCTTTCTGACGATTTGGGGACTGGCCAATACGATCACCGCTGCCATCTGGCTGCCGCTCGGGAAATTAATGGGTTATGTCAGCTGGCTGCTAGTCGCTTATTGGGTGGAAACGTCGCGGCTGCTGGGGCGTTTGCCGCTCACGCTGGAGATAAAATACGGCGGCTGGCTGATTATATTTATTTCTTATCCGCTGATATTTTATTGGCTAGGACGGGAGAAAAAGAGGAATGTGGTATAATGTAGGCAAGAAACAAAAAACAAGATACAAGAAACAAATTTATTAATGAATTTTTTGTATCTTGTATCTTGTGTCTTGAATATTTTTTAATTATGTCCCGTTACCGCTCAATCATAATTATAACCGCCATAATCGTTCTGGCTTTAGTTACCCTTGCCTTATACCAATCAGGCCGGATGTCTTTTTTAGTTACTAAAAATTCTTTAGCCACCTCAACCGCCGGCCTGCTCTCCGTCACTTTTTTTGACGTCGGCCAGGGCGACAGCGCGCTTATTGTCACGCCGCGGCAATATCAGATACTGGTGGATGGCGGGCCGGACAACGCCATTGCCGCCAAGCTGGGAGCGGCTTTGCCGTTTTATGATCGCGATTTGGATCTAGTAATTCTCAGCCACCCGCATGCTGATCACGTTGCGGGTCTGGTGGAAATTATCAAAAGATATCGGATAAAAAAGATCATCATGACCGGCGCGGCGCATACGGCTCCCGATTATTTGGAATTTTTAAAACTGGTAAAAGCCAAAAATATTCCCGTGCAAGTGATTGATAAGCCGCAGGATTTCTCGCCGGAAGTAGGGATTGATTTGTCTTTTCTTTGGCCGCGGGAGTCACTGGCGGAAAAGACCATGGATAATCTGAATAATTCCTCAATTGTTTTTAAGTTGACTTACGCCAGCACCTCGTATTTATTCATGGGCGATTTGGAAGAGGAAGAACAGCTGGCTTCCGCTACGCCGGCTGCGATATTAAAGAGCGATGCGCTCAAAGTCGGCCATCATGGCTCTACCAATGCCAACAGCGCGCCGTTTTTGCAATTAGTCAGCCCCAGGTACGCGATTATTTCCGTCGGCGCTGATAACAGTTATGGCTTGCCGAATTATCGGACGATTCATGAGCTCACTGCGCTGGGCGCGCGAATTTTTCGAACCGACCAAAACGGGGACGTGAAGTGCCCCAGTGACGGTCGGGAAGTTAATTGTTCGGGCAGATGATTTTTTGGTATTTCCTTGCCTTTTCAGTGAAATATTGCTATCATTAATAATGAATTAAATGAATAATAATTCAAAATCTTAATTTTTAATTCGTAATTCTTAATTAAAATTATATGGCCGAAGCCAAGAAAAAAATTCTGCTCGTCGAAGACGATCCGATGATCGTGGATATGTATAAGATTCGTTTGGAGGAGGAGGGCTTTGAGGTATATGTTACCGACAAGGGGAGCGAGGCGCTAAAAATCGCGGAAAAAGAAAAGCCGGACCTGGTGCTTTTGGATATTATTTTGCCGGAAATTGACGGTTTCGCCGTGCTGCAGCTCTTAAAAGAAGATGTTAAGACCAAAAAAATTCCCGTCGTCCTGCTGACCAATCTCGGCCAGGAGAGCGACAAAAAGAAGGGTCTGGACTTAGGCGCCGCCGATTATTTCGTCAAAGCGCAATTCACTCCGGCCAATGTCATTGCCGCCGTTAAAAAATTAATTAAATAATCAATAGACAAGTTATGCCAACACAAGCAGATTTTCCCATTATCAAGACCAAGGTTGATGGACTCAGCGCAAAGTTTAATTTGTCCGATCCGGCGTCCAGGAAGGAATATTTCGAAGCAAAAGCGGGGGAGGAGATCAAAAAATTAAAAGACTATTTCCAAGATAACACTTTCATCGCCTACTTGCTGGGCAAAAAGAATTCCGGCAAGGGCACTTATACGAAGCTGATGGCCGAAATTTTCGGCTCCGACAAGCTGGCGCATATTTCTATCGGCGATTTGGTCCGCGCGGTGCACGTTGATATGGAGGATGAAGCCAAAAAGAATAAGCTGATTGAATATCTCAGAGCCAATTATCGCGGCTACATTTCAGTCGATGATGCCATCAACGCTTTGCTCGGCCGGGATACCAAGACCTTGTTGCCGACAGAGTTTATTTTAGCGCTTTTAAAACAGCAGATCGATAAGATGCCGAAGAAGACTCTATTTATTGACGGCTTTCCCCGCGATTTGGATCAGATTTCTTACTCGCTGTTTTTCCGCGACCTGATCAATTACCGCCAGGACCCGGATATCTTCGTCGCTATCAGTATTCCGGAATCCGTTATTGATGACCGTATGAAGACTCGAGTAGTCTGTCCGGTCTGTAAGACTCCGCGCAGCTTGAAATTATTTGCCACCAAGAAAATCGGCTTTGACGAAGGACAGAATCAATATTATCTGATTTGCGATAACGAGGCTTGTGGCGACGCTCGCATGGTCGGCAAGGAAGGAGACGATCAGGGCATTGAAGCGATCCGCGACCGTTTGGAACTGGACGAAAAATTGATCAATAAGATCCTGACGCTTCATGGCGTGCCCAAGGTGCTGTTGCGCAACGCCATTCCGATTGCCAGCGCCGCTGAATCCGTCGATGATTATGAATTGACGCCGGAGTATTATTATGAAAAAGATGAGACTGGCGCAGTCGTGACCAAAGAAAAACCGTATCAAATAAAGGACGACGAAGGAGTTGATGCTTACAGCTTATTGGCGCCGCCGGTCGTCGTGGCCATGATCAAGCAATTAGTCCAAGCTCTAGGATTATAATCAAAAAGCCCCGCTTTAAGGCGGGGCTTTTTTCTTGTATAATAATCAGGCTCAGAAGTAAACGAAATAAATTTGGCCGGAAGTTGTATAAATGAGTATAACTTACAATTATGGGCTCTTTGGACGCTAAGACCGACGAAGAATTGGTGAAATTGGTCCAGGCGGGCGAGCGAGATATCTTCGGCGTTTTGGTGCGGCGTTATGAGCAGAAGATCTTTCGCTATGGCCGCCGTTTTGTTTATGACGCGGAAAATATCAAGGATTTAACGCAGGAAATATTCTTAAAGGCCTATATCAGCATCAACAGCTTTGACGCCAGCCGGCGGTTCTCGCCTTGGATTTACCGCATCGCCCATAATGAATTTGTCAATGCCTTAAAAAAGAAATCGTGGGAGCAGGTTTTTTCTTTTATTGATCTGGACGCGATTCTGCCGCATTTGCCGGCTAAGCGGGGAATTGAAGACGCGGAAGACCGCCAGGCGATAAAAAATGATTTGGAAAAAGCGCTCAGCCGGCTGGAGCCGAAATACCGCGAGTTGCTCATCCTCTATTATTATGAGGATTTGGATTACAAGGCGATTGCCGAGATGTTGCAAGTTCCGGTCTCCACGGTTGGCGTACGTCTGCGCCGAGCCAAAGCGCGGCTGAAAAGAATCATGGAAAAATAACATATGGATGAAAATTTAGACAAATTTAAGGAGGAACAGAAAAATGACAATATAGAAATCACCGACCAAGTGATTGAGGCCATCAGCGGCGGTCAGGTTAAGATTCGTCCTAAATGGCAAGTGCTGGTCAAGAGCGGACTGGTGATTTTGATTTGTGTTCTGTTGGCGATAGTATTATTTTATCTGGAAAGCTTTATTATTTTCAGCTTGCGCCACACGGGAATTATTTTGTTACCGACTTTCGGCCCGCGCGGCTGGCTGGCTTTTTTGCTTTATCTGCCTTGGCTGCTGATCCTCTTGTCCTTAATCCTGATTTTGGTTTTGGAAGTGTTATTGCGGCGCTATTCGTTGGCTTATCATCGGCCGCTATTGTATTCATTGCTAGTGATACTCGTTGGCGCCGGCTTTATCGGCTATTTGTTAGCGCCTTGTCATCAGACGATTTATCGCGTCGCTAGTGAGAATCGTTTGCCGCTGGCCGGGCATTTTTATCGCGATTTGGATAACCGCGATTTTAGCGGCGTGCGGCATGGCGTGATGGTCAGTGTTTCCGGCACTAACTTTGTCATTCAGAGCTGGGACGGCGCCACTTCCTCGGTGATCGTCGGCGACACGGATGATTTTCGAAGTGGCGTCCATTCCCAGCAAGGCGATGAATTATTTTTCTTTGGCGATGAAGGGCCGGACCAGTTTCACGCGCGGGGGATGAGGATAATGATGCGGCAAATTGTCAGCCAATAATTTTTAGCTAAATCAGACGCCATTTACGTGGCGTTTTTTATTTACTAAAAAAGTGAAATAATTTTCTCTGCCAATTGTATTAATAGTCAGAGAGACGATTTTAAATGTTTAAAGTCACCTAAATAATTAATTACAACGCTTATGTGAAATAAAAGTACCATAAAATTGTATTAATAATTGACAAGCTTGACACAGCTTCCATTTCTTCATACTTCCAAAGCTTTCCAAAGCAAAAATTTGCAAACAAATTGTTTGAGAAGAGAGTTTAGGTCTTTTAGCCCGATTTCCGCTTCTGTCTGCGTCGCGGAAATCGGGCCCGGGCCGTCCATAAGTCAAAAGCATGGGATGGCCGGCATAATTTGCCAACCAGCGCCTCGCTGCCCGCTCTAATTTAAAAAGGTCGAAAAGAGACAGGGCTTGAGGTTTAAGCTAAGTTGATAACTACTTTAAGTTAAAGCGATTTTTTCACAAGCTAGTTAAGATGATTTCTCACCCCGCCCCCCTCCTGGCGGGGTGAGTTTTGTTTTGTCTTGCGCTTGGTTATTTTTTTTGTTATAATATAGCCAGCTAAAAAATAATTTAGGAGGGTATGAAAAAATCACTTTTCATGTGCGGCCTTTTGCTTTTAATCGCAGGAGGTTTTTTTGTTTGTGCCGATTCCGCGCGCGCCTGGGGCGAAAATATCCAGAACTATCAAATAGCTACGGACACAGTCTGGGGTCCGGATCAGGTTTATTTGGCCGATAATCCTTACATCAGCGCCGGAGCGACCCTCACCATTAAGCCGGGCACGGTGATTAAGGGGTATTTGGGCATGATGAGCAATTACGGCACCTTGAGAATTGAGGGTACGGCCGATCAGCCGGTGGTTATGACTTCTTATGCCGATGACAGTGTCGGCGGCGACAGCGATGGCGGTCAGCTGGACGACAGTTTTTTGCCTTACGGGCCGGGCTTATTCACTTATTCCAGCGGCCGGGCGGATATCAGCTATTTCCAAATGAAAAATTCCGCCACCGGCTTGTATAATATGATGGGAGAGGTTAATATTCAGAATTCTTTGTTTAAAAATAATTATTACGCCGTTCGTTCGGTACTAGGCACGACGACAGTCAATAATTCCGCTTTTATAGATAACGTTGATCCGCAATCGGGAAAATCGGGCGGTGTGGATAACTTCGCCGGCTTTGCGATTGACGCCAAAAATAATTATTGGGGCAGTCCCGACGGCCCGTGCGAGTATCTGAAGTACTTTCCGGCTGATTATTATCCCAGCGATGAGGAGATCGCCGCTGTCTGCGGCGAGCGGCAAATAGTCGGCCCTGATGCCAGCTATACCCCGTGGCTCATTGAAAATCCATTTGACAAGAAAAAGCCGGATCCAGTTATTTTGATTCCCGGAATTTTGGGTAGCTGGCAGGTCAATGGCAAGTGGGAAGTGGATCCGATTCTTCACACTTATGATAATTTATGGGAGGCGCTGAAGGCCGCCGGCTACACCGAGGGGCAGGATTTGTTCGCCTTGCCGTACCAGTGGCGCGATTCCAATACGATCACCGCGGAAAAGCTGCGGGAAAAGATTAATGACGTCAAAGCGATTTGCCATTGCGACAAAGTGGATCTCATCGGCCACTCCATGGGCGGCCTAGTCGCCCGAGCGTATATAGAGGGGGATAATTATCAAAATGATGTGGACCAAGTGAT